>QNAR01000204.1 GCA_003643975.1 Thermotogae bacterium
TAAAGTATAACCATCTGGTTTAGCATAAGCACCCGCTGCATGACCAACCGCACCGCCGCCTCCGGTTCTGTTAACAACCACAAAGGGCTTCCCTAACTCCTTTGAAAGCTGATCTGCAAGGAATCTTGCAAGCCTATCAGTTCCGCCTCCGGCGCCCCAAGGGCAAATTATTGTTACAGGTTTTGTTGGATATTTAGCAGCAAATATTCCTATGCTAAGTGCAAGAACCAGAAATACAAAAAGTACTTTTTTCATTCACTAACACCTCCCCTAATAAGGTTATGAAAATCTGTTGAGCTAATAAAATTATCTACCTCAAATCTTCTTGGCTGTCCTTCTACAGACCCCGTTTTTCTGCAAGTTAATGCAGCCGTTGAAATGGCAAATTTCAGTATCTCTTCTTCATCCATCTTTTCAATAATTCCAACTATCACCGCTCCCATAAAAGCATCTCCAGCTCCTACCGTGTCCTTAACCTGAATTTGTGGTGCACTATAAGCAACTACCTTTCCTTTGGTTCCAAGAACAGCGCCTTTGCTACCGAGTTTGTAAGCAACAGTTTCAGGCCCCATATACAAGGCTTCTTTAACTGCTTCAAGTGGATTTTGTGAAAGCCCTAAAATACGCGCCTCTTCTTCGTTAAAAGATACAATGTCAGCGAATTCTATCGTTGTTTTATAAACATTTTTAGCGATTTTTCGCGACCAAAGTTTTTCTCTATAATTCAGATCATAGGAAATTTTGAACCCACGGGATTTGAACTTCTCAACCAAATCAAAACTACACTCAAGACAATCAAAACTTATTGCCTGTGAAATTCCACTCAAATGAAAGATTTTTCCATCATCCACGCGTACTGAATTGCAAAAGTCTTTATTCATTGTGCTGGCGGCAGAACCTTTTCTCCTATAATAAAAGAAATGCTCCCCTTTCTCATTGAAATCCACAAAGTACATACCTGTTGCATGTTCTTTATCGATAAAAACATTCGTTGTATCTACATCCTCTTGTCTCCATAATTTAAACAGGCCCTGCCCGAGAAAATCGTCGCCTATTTTTGTTATATAGCCTGAATTGTGCCCAAGTTTTTTCACCGCAAGGGCCACATTTGAGGTATCTCCACCCCAGGTCATTCTGAATTCACCGGGCTTTCCCAATGCGTTTGGGTTCTTAGAATAAAAACCCGCCAAAGGTTCTCCCCAACAGTAAACCTCAATCATCCTTCACACTACCTCAATAGCTTCTCATCATTAGTTTCAAAAGTTTCGATAAACAGTTCCAAATCCTTCCAAGATGGCAGAGGTTCAATATCTCCTTTCAGTGAAACTGTCATAGCACCGGCTGCACAACCATATTTAAGATTTTGCTCGATCGAATGGCCTTTCAAAATGCCAGCCAAAAAGGCCCCATCAAAAGCGTCTCCAGCACCGAGTTCATCGATTACCTCCACAGGATATGACGGATGTTCAAACTTTTTGCCTGAACTTAAATCGAGACATAAAGCACCTTCTTCTCCTTTCTTGATTACAAGCAATTCTGCGTTTTTGGCGATTTTACTCATGCTTTTGATATTATCGGTAAAATCGCTTCCAAAGAGAAAAGAAAGGTCGCCAGTTCCAGTGAAAAGAATCTGCGCCTTTTGGATAAATACTGACAAAACTTCCAATGCTTTTTGTGCATTTTGCAAAAGATTTACACGTATATTGGTATCAAAAGCAATTTTTATTCTTTTTCTCTCACAAATTTCTATGGCCTTTAAAGCGGCGTTCATACACTTTTCACTCAACGCAGGAGTTATCCCGCTTACCAAGAAGAGGTCCGTGTTCTCGAAAAGACTTTCGTTAATATCTTCCGATGACAGAAAACTTGCTGCTGATCCTTTCCTGTAATAAAAAACCTTAGTTTTGTTTGGAACAGGATAGCTCCTTTGAACAAAATAAATGCCCGTAGGATGGTCGGGGTCCACTTTTACTCCGCTGGTATTTGTTCCTTCTGCCCTCAACGTTGAACTGATAATTTCACCAAATTGGTCATCGCCGACAGAGGTGATAAACGAAGTTTGAATACCGAGTCTTTGCATTTGAATGATAATGTTTGCCTCTGAACCAGCAACGTGTCTTTCAAAGACAGTCTGATATTTAAGAGCCCCTTTCCCCGTGGGGTTCATTTGAATCATGATTTCTCCCATGCCAACAGCTTTTTTCATATAATCACCTACCACAGAAATCATAATTCCACGTCAAGATTTTCAAGAGATAACTTTATTCTTTCCATCACTTTGTTGTCAGGTAGAGCCAGTGGCTTTTTAGGGTAACCAGAATCTATGCCCCTAAGCTTAAGCATAATATGAATTCCAAGAATGCTGTCTGTAAGATGCTGAACCTGTCTTAGCGCGTTTACCTTTTCCTGAAGTTCTAGAGCTTTTTCAAATTCCTTGTTGATTGCAGCTTCATACAGCTCAACGACAATCTCTGGGAAAGCGTTTGCAAGTCCACATATAGCTGCTGAAGCACCGAGTGGAATTGTGGGAACGATGAAGGCTTCTGTTCCAGAGATGTAAACAAAGTTGTCAAACCCAACTTCCGTTTTTACCCGGTAAAAATATGAGAGATCAAACGTACTATCTTTAATACCTGCTAAACCATGTTTTTTCAATACTTTTAGCGTTTCTATTTCTATTTCAAGACCTGTAGTCTTTGGATTGTTGTATAGATAAACCGGAATATCGGCTTTGGAAATTAGTTCGTCAAAAAATCTTATGATATCAGCTTGCTTGTACTTATAATAAAATGGTGCAACTGATGCCACAGCAACGGCTCCTGTGCTTTTGGCATGCACAGTTAATTCGACTATATCTTCAGGACAAGAAGCTCCTACATGAACAATGACAGGAACTCGTCCATTAACCTGATCAATTGCGATCTCTGTCACCCGCTTCCGTTCTTCTAAAGTCATTGCAGGTCCAGCCCCATATGTACCACACACAAACAATCCATGAACTTTGTTTGCTAAGAATTCGATGTGATTTCTGTACCTTGCTTCATCAACTTTTCCATCAGCATTAAAAATTGTGACAACAGGTGGTATTATTCCTCTTATGTCCTTCTCCATTCAAAACGCCTCCTTATTTGAATCAAAATTTTAGGTGTGAGAAACATCTTCTCGTATCGGATAATTCATTCAAAACCTCTTCGCCACCTTTAACAGCCAAAACCGTAAAGAGAATATCTACTATTGCCATCTGCATATATCTTGAAATAAGA
>QNAR01000205.1 GCA_003643975.1 Thermotogae bacterium
CAAACGACGAAGAGATCGCTAAAGCCATTGATAAAAGCGTTTTTCCTGGTACTCAGGGGGGACCACTGATGCATATCATACTCGCAAAAGCGGTGGCTTTTGGCGAAGCCCTAAAAGACAATTTCAAAGAATACCAGCAAAATATCCTATCCAATGCAAAGGCTCTTGCCCGGGAATTGGAGGAGAGAGGATTGAGAATCGTCTCTGGCGGTACAGATACTCACCTTTTCCTTGTAGATCTGAACCCAAAAGGCGTGACCGGGAAAGCAGCTGAAAAAGCTCTTGAAAGAGCTGATATAACTGTAAATAAGAATACCATTCCAAAGGAAACTCGTTCGCCATTTGTAACCAGTGGCATACGTATTGGGACCCCAGCTGTAACTACTAGAGGAATGGGGGAACCAGAAATGGCCGAAATCGCGGAACTCATAATCAAAGTAATAGAGAATATTGAGGACGAGAAGGGCAATCTCCCTCAAAATATAATCGATGAAGTATCTGGAAAGGTTCATGAGCTTACTTCTCGCTTCCCGCTTTACAAAGATCTTTACCGGAGGGAGGTTTAATAAAGTGGATAACCTTGTGGTCGTTGACCATCCTCTCATACAGCACAAACTCACTATTTTAAGGGATATTAGAACAGGTCCAAAGGAATTCAGGGAATTAACAAGAGAGATTACATTGTTGTTGACTTATGAGGCAACTCGCCATATAAAAACACACAGTGTAGAAATAGACACTCCGATTTGCAAAACAGAAGGAAAAATGATAGAAGATAAGAAGGTTACCGTTGTCCCAATCTTAAGAGCGGGCCTTGGAATGATGGAAGGTGTTCTATCCTTAATGCCAAACGCTTCGGTTGGCTTTATTGGCATTTACAGAGATCCGGAGACAATACAGCCCGTCGAATATTATGCAAAACTCCCCAAAATTGATGATAACGAGATACTTGTGCTTGACCCTATGCTTGCAACCGGGGTTTCCTCTGCAGCAGCTATCGAATATGTAAAAAAGGCTGGTGGAAAACATATAACCCTTATGTGCTTGATATCCTCTCCCGAGGGTATTTCTTTGATTTCTTCCAAATATCCAGATGTAAAGATATTCACAGCTTCACTTGATGATCACCTCAATGACCATGCCTATATCGTTCCAGGGCTTGGCGACGCAGGTGATAGACTCTACAGAACAAAATAAAAACTGACTTTGATAACAGCGGAAACCCGGAATTCCGCTGTTATACTTTTCTTCAACCAAAATGATAAAATTGTAATGGAAGTTTCCGAATTTGTTGGAAATGTTTTTTATTTGTGCTTCAAATTAACTTTCCATATTGAGAAAGGAGGGAGTTGGCCGCTTATCACTGCTTATAAAGCGTGCTAGCGCGTTTATGAAACGATTTGTATTCATCGCTATCACCATCATTTTATTAACCTTATTTGCAGGCTGTTCAGCAGAAAAGACTTCGCCGATAGCTTCACCGGAAACGAATTCGCCCGCCGCAAGTTCAACAGCAGAAATAAACGCTGCGGGAACATCAACAGCCGAAGCTGCAAAAGGCGTTGTTTCAATTACCTTTAGAGTCACCCTCCCATCAAATACTCCTGAAGGGCCCGTGTATATCGTTGGTAGCTTCAATGAATGGATTCCTGGTGCTCCCGAATATAAGATGGTACGATCGGATAATACGGCCGTGATCACCTTAAACCTACCCGCAGATAGCACTGTTGAATACAAATACACCCGCGGTGACTGGGGAAAGGTAGAAAAGGGAGAAACTGGTGAAGAGATTAGCAATAGAAAAGTTGAAGTAAAACAAGAATCTCTTGTAGTTGAAGATGTCGTAGCTTCATGGGCTGATGTTGCACCTGAAATAAAAACCGAAGTTCCCAATGGAACACCTGCTGAAGTATCTTTCACAGTGCATCTCCCATGGAATACCCCGGCAAATGATGATATTTACATAACGGGAACATTCAATGACTGGACTACTGGAGATACCAAAACCATCCTCGAAAGGCACGGCGACCTTGCTACCATTACTATGGCAGCAAAGGTTGGTGATAGAATCGAATACAAATACAACCGTGGTAGCTGGGACACCGTTGAAAAAGATAAAGAAGGGAATGAAATTCCCAACAGAGTACTTGTAGTTGACGCTAAGACAATTCTTCGCGAGGATACTATCGAATCATGGGTTGATGTCCCCTATGAGGAGCCTCCAGAATCCGAAGCCAAAGAACCCACACAAAAAGAGAAAGCACTTAATCCTAAAAGTGTCCTTGAAAAAGCCTTCCCTGCTGATCCTTCAAAACAACCTTTAAAAGTTGTCCTTGTATGGCATCAACATCAACCTTTATACAAAATTCCCGGCACAATTGATTATGAAATGCCATGGGTGAGAGCACACGCAATTAATGACTATCCATATATGGCGGATTTGATAGATAAATATCTAACCCGAGGCAGTGTGACTGTAAACCTTGTTCCAAGCTTATTGCTTCAGTTAAATGACTATTTGGACAAAGGAGCCATGGACAAATATCTAAGACTTTCTTTCGAAACTGAACTTTCACCGAAAGATAAGCAATTCATCATCGACCATTTTTTCGATATAAATCCAAGATTCGTTTCGAAAAGTGAGCGCTATTCTGAATTGATGAAAAAGAAAAATCGTGGTGAAGATTTCACCGAACAGGATATTTTAGATCTTAAAGTGCTGTGGAATCTTTACTGGATCAACATCGAATACATAAAAGCGGATGAAGAGCTGACAGCACTTCTTAACAAAGATAGAGGATACAGTTTTGATGATTTGCTGTATGTTATCAACAAACAACTTGAGATAATGGGAACGGTGATTGAAAAGCACAAGAAATTGTGGGAATCTGGAAAAGTTGAACTGATAACTTCCCCCTTTTATCATCCCATTCTTCCGATCCTCATTGAAAAAGGTTGGAAAGATGATGCGCTTGGTCAAATTCAACGTGGATTGGAATATTTCCAGCAGCTTTTTGGCAGGAAACCACAAGGCCTATGGCCTTCAGAACAAGCGGTGGATAATGAACTAGTCCCAATGCTGAAGGATTCTGGCATAAACTGGATAGTTACAGACAAGTCTATATTACAAATGGCTGGAGTTGACACGGGGAACTACAAGAACATCATGAAGCCGTACAGAGTTACAAATGGAAACAGCGATTTGATTGTATTCTTCAGAGATACCGACCTATCTGATAGAATAGGCTTCAAATATTCTACAA
>QNAR01000206.1 GCA_003643975.1 Thermotogae bacterium
CCATGGAAGGTAATTCTTCCTTCCGAAGATTTGACAAGACCACTTATGGCAGAAAGAGTGGTTGTTTTTCCAGCTCCATTTGCCCCGATCATTGTAACTATTTTTCCTTCGGGAACTTGAAGATCAATGCCCTTAATAGCCTTTATTGCCCCATAATTGACTTTCAATCCTTCGATTTTCAGGATAGCATTGTTATTCTGCGACATGAGACCACTCCTCCCCAAGATAAGCCTCTATAACTTTTTTGTTTTCCTGGATTTCATCCGGGGTACCTTCAGCTATAAGAACACCGTAGTCCATTACGAGAATTCTCTCACAAAGCCCCATTACTACCTTCATATCGTGCTCAATTATAAAGATGGTAACTTTGAATTCATCCCTTATCCACTTTATAAGCTGAACAAGTTGTTGACTTTCAGAAGGATTCATGCCAGCAGCTGGTTCGTCAAGAAGCAGAAGCTTAGCGTCAGTAGCAAGTGCTCTCGCAATCTCTAGTAGTCTCTGCTCTCCATAGGGAAGGGAACTGGCTTTTTCAGCAGCGAGTTTTCTAAGACCTAATTTTTCAAGTATATTTAGCGCCTTATCCTTCATCTCTTTCTCTCTGCGTAAATACCCAAGTTTAAAAACACTTCTCCAGAACCATGTGCTATTGGCTCCATATTTGCTCTTGCCGATTTTCACAAGATATTTCTCTGCATCCTTTGTGGCTATTTCGTGGTGCTGTGCTACCATAACATTATCCAGCACAGTCATATCCTGAAAGAGCCTGATATTTTGAAAGGTTCTCGATATCCCGACATGAGTTATATGATGTGGCTTCAAAGAGGTAATATCGAGCCCATTGAACAACACTTTCCCTTTAGTGGGATAGTAAACGCCGGTAACAACGTTAAAAACTGTGGTTTTTCCAGCACCATTTGGACCTATAAGGCCAAGAATTTCTCCCTCTCTTACGTGATTGTTGAAGTCATTTACAGCTGTTAATCCTCCAAACTGCATTGTAACGTGGTCGAGTTTTAGAATTTCATTCATTGCTCTCACCACTTCCACGTCTTAACTTGGAATAGAGAGTATTCCAGGTCAACTCTTTGCGTCCCATGATGCCCCTGGGCCAGAAAATCATAACCATGACAAACATAGCTGAAAAGACCAGCATTCTCAGTCCTGCAATTCCCGAGAATTCAAAGGAAAAGATTTTCATTGGTTCCTCGAGGAATCGAAGCCATTCAGTGAGTATTGCAAAAAGCCCGGCACCAATTATTGCCCCGGAAATACTTCCAAGACCTCCTATGACTATCATAATCAAAACATTGAAAGTAAGCATGACACCTATTGAGGTTGTACGAGGGTCAATTGTAGTAAGCCAGTGGGCATAAAGGGAACCTGAAATCCCAGCAAAAAAGCCTCCAATAACAAAACTAAGTAACTGATGCTTGAAAATATTTATACCCATGGAAGCAGCTGCTACTCTGTCTTCTCTGATAGCCTTTAAGGCCCTTCCAAAACTACTGTTAACAAGGCTCCCAACAAAGAGCACGGTTATTAAAAGCCATGTCCAGGACCACCAGACATTGGTGTATTGAGGAATGCTTTTCAACCCCAAAGCTCCATTTGTTATGGAGCGCAAGTTCAAAGCGAGAATCCTTATAATTTCACTGAAACCCAGTGTGGCTATGGCAAGATAATCGCCTGAAAGCCTTAATGAAGGCCAACCTATGAGAAAAGAAAATACCGCCGCTACAATCCCACCTATAATCGTTGCTGGAAGGAAAGGAAGCTGCACAGAATTGAATGGCCAGGCTACCTTGTCGAGGATGAAGGTAACTTCCTTTTGATGAATTGACATGGTCAATAATGCTGAAGTATAAGCTCCAAGCGCTATAAAACCTGAATGCCCAAGAGAAAATATACCGGTGATTCCATTTATCAAGGTTAAGCTAACGGCCATTACTCCATATATACCAATGAGAGAAACTATTCGAATCATATAAGTGTTCATATGGCCGTTTATGAAGAACAAAAGCAGCCACACGAAAAAAACCAAAGCTACGGTCAATATGAAATTAGTCCTATTAGATAATTTCATAGGCATCACACCTTCACTACTGATCTCTTCCCGAGTAGCCCTTCGGGCTTTACGGAGAGAATCAGTATCAGAATGAGAAAAGCAAAGGCATCACGATACCCAGCCATTTTTGGGAAAAAGCCAACAAGCATTATTTCAGTTAATCCCAAAAGGAATCCTCCAACCACAGCTCCCTGGATCGAACCTATGCCACCAAATACAGCCGCTATAAAAGCTTTCAAACCCGGCATAAATCCCATATAAGGCCATAATTGAGGATATCTTGTTGCCCATAGAAGACCGCCAATAGCCGCCAAGGCTGATCCAAGAGCGAAAGTAAAGCCTATTACTCCATCTACGTTCACACCCATAAGAGAGGTGGTAGGAATATCGACCGAAACCGCTCTCATAGCCATACCTATCTTTGTTTTATATATGATCCACCACAGTATAACCAGAGCAATTGCAGTAACAATAAGAATTACAAAAGAAACAATTGGGATTCGTAATCCCCCAACGATTACATTTCTGCCGTATTTGACCTCTTCATGACCGCCCAAAATCAACATGTTGTTGAGAAATTTTGGATATATGTTTCTAAACGAGCGAGGAATGCCAGAGAAGACTACTACTGCGAAACTTTCAAGAAAAAAGGAAACGCCAATCGCCGTTATCAAGGCCGAAACCCTGGGCGCATTTCTTATAGGCTTATAAGCAACCCTGTCGATTGTGAAACCAAGAAGCGCCGCGGCCAAAATAGCGATAACGAAGGAAATCAACCAGGGCACTTTACCTAATGTCACAAGGAAAAAGGCAAAGTATACTGCCATCATAAACACATCGCCATGTGCAAAATTAATCAGCCTGAGTATTCCATACACCATGGTGTAGCCTATGGCGATAAGCGCATAAAGCGAACCAAGGCTTAGGCCATTTATAAGATTTTGAAGAAATGTGTAAAGGTTCAAGCAGGTCACCTCCGGTCATCATTAAGACTCTGTCAAATTAAAGATGAAGCGGGAGGAACTCTCCCGCCTTATTGTGGATTTATCGTTGTATCGTACTTGAATTGACCATCTTCGATTTTCACAATTGCAACAGATTTAACAGCATTTCCTTCTTTGTCAATGTTGATGATTCCCGTTGC
>QNAR01000207.1 GCA_003643975.1 Thermotogae bacterium
ATTCAGAAATATGCATTGAGCCTTTTAAAAGAAAAACTTCTATAGAATTTTTGAAAAAGGGTTTTGCGCAAATAAATTTACCCGTTTCATTTGATATCGAAGAAGTTGTTGATATTCTCGATGGAATACCGGGATATTTAGTCCTTTTCGGAGTAAAATACCGTGAATTTTTAGATGTGAAAGAAGCAATTGAGAAAGTATTTAGTTATCTTTCTGGAATGATTTCGAGCGAGCTTAAAGAGCTGGAAAAAAGGAGCCCCCGTTATTTGAAAATACTAAAACACATCGCGGCAGGAGTCGATTCCTGGGCAGGCCTTAAGAGGCTATTAATAGCTTCCGATGACCAAATCAGCGATTCAAGACTATATGAAACCCTGAATATCCTTCAGAAGACTTCATGGATAAAAAAAAACCAATGGAAAATATGACATTGTTGACCCTGTCTTGAGAAGAGTAATAAGTAAAATCTTAGAATAGCATTACCAATTATTTCTGAAAAAGAAGCTACTTTCGTCCCCGGAACCTCAATATATTTACCCCTATTCTAAAGCAACACCCTGTCAAATTGCTTTCAGCCGACCTTTGTAGCGGCAATCGAAGCTTTCAAATATAGTCCCATCCATAATCAGGCAAAGTTATCGGGAATATCCCTTCTAACCCTAAATCCACGCCTTTGCCAAGAACAGCCTTTGTCAGTTCAGAGTTATCAAGCTTGCTTGCTTTGTTTTTGAATTCTTCATATTCCTTGTTTGAAAGCCTTTCTTTAAAAAAGTCTTCCAGCTGTAAAAAGAAGTTTTCAGCAGAGATTATTTTCGCAGTGCCTTCAAAGGTTGTAGTTTTATCGGCTGGGTAATTAAAACTGTCATCAAAATGAAGCACGCAATAATTCCTGTTTTTTTCAGCTGTTACAGTCCTAATAATGCGAAGCACCTCATCTTTTTTGCCTCCAAATTCCAGCACATGGAGCTCTTTGTCGATATTTGCGAAGGTGCAGTAAGATTCTTCTCCCAGATAAGTTTCGGAAGCTCTGGTAGCGATGTATCCGGATTCGAAAACCGCTTTGAAATCGTCGTAGTTCCGCAAATACCTGATGAACTTTTTCTGATGTATTGAGAGAATCTTTCCAACATCTTTTGAGTACGCCTTTTTGATTTTTGCTTTTTCTCCCTCGGGAGAAATCTTCGCAGTGTGATAACTTCCAAACTCGACTGCTCCAAAGCGCCTGTATAATCCTCTTAAACCTGATATGACAAATACCGAGATGCCCTTTTTAATGCTTTGCGCTTCCATAATTTCGAGCATCCTTGAAGCGAAACCAGCTCCCCTGTAATCCGGGTGAGTGCAAACTGAGCCTATTAATCCCACTTTCAACGTATATCCATATATCGATATCTTTGCAGGCTGCATGCCCAATAGAGAAACCACCCTGCCGCCATCTTTAACCCCCAGGAGGTTTGAAACGTTCTTCTCAGAAAGAAAAATAGGAAAACACGCGCCCATGTCTTTATCAAAAATCTCACTGGCAAGCTCGATCGCGCTGTTCAGGTCTTCTGGCATTAACACAACAGGTTCCAGCATTAAAATCCCCCCTTGAGGTTTTCTGCTTCAAATATATCATCTTAAATACTGAGCCCAACATGGTATAATGTTATATACCATTGTGTTCTTACTATGACCATCACTGCAAAAAAAATAATAGGGAGATGGTTTTATGAAACCGAGTATTGTAACAAAACCCGCATTCGAAGCCATTGGAATGAGATATTACGGAAAGAACGAAAAAGGTGAAATAACTGAACTCTGGAAAATTTTTCGGCTTTTAAAGAGTGTTATGGATTGATGGGACCAATGGATAAGGAAGGTAATTTTGAGTATATTGCCTGTGTTCCTGCAAGGCATTTTGAAAAAATACCTGAAAACATGGTAAAAAAAGAAATCTCGCAATCAAAATACCTTGTTTTTACCCACATAGGAAGCCTTGAGACACTTCATGACACTTTTGATTTCATTTACAACAGGTACCTCCCGAATAGTGAGTATGAAGCTAAATGGAATACATACCATTTTGAGTTCTATGATGAACGTTTCAACGATTTCAAAGAGAATAGCGAGCTGGATATTTTTGTGCCAGTGAAATAGTTTTGATCTTACTTGATGCCCTTTGAAGAAAACCTTTTTTGGTTTTAGGACTTCTGAATTCAGTTTTTAAACAGCACCCGCTTTCATGCGAGTGCTGTTTAATTTGGCACTATTCCCTCTGCTTTCAGTAATGAAATGTAGTTTTCCATAAGCTCTCGTGCATCTTTTGCTATCGCTGCTGGATCATGGCTATTCCACAGCCTTGTGGCAAGCTTCGGATAGTCCTTTGGCTTCTTTTCAAAACCAAAAGACTCCTTTATACCCTCAAAATAATCTCTGCTCACATGCTTTCCATTGAGAAGACAAAGTGCGGTCTTCATTTCAAGAAGGGTTTCTATGACTGCGCAATAGATGTCCTCGTATTTTCTCCTCGCAATGCAGGAAAAAATTCTTCCCCATGATTCAAACACCAGCTCAGGAAGGCTTCTCTGTAAGGCTATTTTGAATTTTTCTTTTGGTACGCTCATCGCAGCTTCATAATATCTCGCAGGTGCGGAATAATTACCTGAAAGCACCGTTAGATTTGCCACCAGCCCGGCATAGAAGGGCCATTCTAAACCAGGGTTCTCCAGGATATGTATAAGCCTGGCTTCTGTTATTGTGTTTATCCCAACAGGAACCATGTCTATCAGAAGGTGCCTTGGTTTAACCTCTTTTTTAACTACTGCGAAAAGCTCAAGATCAGACCAGTGTGTATCTTCACCTCTTGCCGTAGAACCGTAAAGGCAGCAGCAGATTAGATTATCCCTGTGCTCTTCTTCAAGTTCCTTTGAAAGCCTCAATGCGGTTTCATAACGCTTTTTATGATTCATTTCGCACCCCCACGAAATCTCTTTCTAAAACTAATATACTCCGAAGCTTTCAAAGTTAAATGACAGCATAGAAGAATATTGCAAATTTCAATAATCACATTTTTCACTAACAGATCAAAGTGCGGTCGCGACCACAGTTGTAAATTTAAATATGGTGGGAACGACAGGTATTTTGTCGGGCTTTACGCCAAATATCTTTGAAGCAGGTGTCGGTTCAGCCCTGGCTCTTATCTCATTTTCAAAGCTCACTTCC
>QNAR01000208.1 GCA_003643975.1 Thermotogae bacterium
AGTCACTTTGACGTTGACCTTTTTCCCTTCCATGCGTTGGAGTCTTGCAATGCTTCTTGCAACATCCATCGCAACATTTCCACCACCGATTACTATTAGACTGTCAGGTACATGTGGTTTCTCGGATTTGCCTGGATCGCGCAAGTAATCCCTGATTTTCTCAAGAAGAGGAAGGGCCATAAGTACGTCTTTGTGATCTGTTCCAGGCACTTTAGTGGATCTTCCAAGTGTAAAACCAGTCCCGAGGAAAACAGCATCATATTTTTCTTTAAGCTCATCTAAGGTTATGTCTTTGCCAACAGTGCTATTGCACTTGATTTCAATCCCAAGGGCTTTGATAACGCCAATATCTTTATCCAAAGCTTCATCAGGCAATCTATAACGGGGAATGCCGTATCTCATTACGCCACCTGGTAATTCCTTTGCTTCAAATATTGTTACTTTATAGCCCATGAGAGATAAATAGTAAGCAGCAGATAGACCCGAAGGACCTGCACCAATAATGGCAATTTTACCTGTGCCTTTTTTAACAACATTTTCTTTTGCGTTTTTTATAATATCTTTTACACTTTCTTGATCCATAATGTATCTTTTGAGCCATCTAATAGCCACTGGTTCCCCTCTGTGCCCAATCGAACAGACAGTCTCACACTTATGAGTGCAGACACGCCCACAAACCCCGGGTAATGGGTTAGTTTTGTAGATCCACTCAACCCCTTCTTTTGTATTGTCTCTGAAAGCGCTTTCAATATATCTTGGAATATCCATATTTGCAGGGCACACATCAACACACAATTCACAATCAACACAACGAGCTGCTTCTGCAATTGCCTGTTCTTTGGAATAGCCTTTCACATACTCAATAAAAGAGTTAACCCTCTCACTAGCTGGGAGCTCTTCCATTTCTACGCGTTCAAGGTCAAGCAATTCAGAAGCTTCATCACGCTGATATCCCAGGGGGATTTCCTGATGATGAATTCCTGCTTCATCTGGCAAGAAAAAGAAAGTATTGGGGTCATCTGAAATGTGAATGTATTCCCGGGTCATTTTCAGTGAACCAGTTGTGCAAATGTCCACACACATACCGCAAAAAGTGCATCTGCCGTAATCTATTGCTGGCCTTTGAGCTTTTTTCCCTGGTTCCACTTCAATATCCACTGGAACCATTTTTATTGCATCGGTGGGACAGATTTTGGAGCATGTAGAGCATCCTGTACACAGTTCCCAATCATTTACATGAAAACCTCTATACCTTTCTGCTGCTTCTCTATAGACTTTAGGAACTTTTATGGTAACGGGTTTTGTAAAAAGCCTTTTCCAGGCTATTGTAGGTCCCCAGAATGATTTTTTGAATGTTTCATATATACTCATGATATCGCCTCCTCACCTGTCGATTTCTGGTGGGCAGAAATCCATAGTGTTGAGCCATAGAGCCACATCTTCAAGCCTTGTTCCCGGAAGCTTGCTTTCAACACCATAAAGCCCCTGTGGATAGGAAGCACCGCGCACATGGATTCGATATGGCATCTCACTACCATCAGAGACAACAAAGTATCCATATTCTCCTCTTGAAGATTCAATATGGCAATAGACACTTCCTGCCGGTACTCGGAATCTCAGTGCGCTTCCACCAGAAAACTTCACATTTACAGGTTCCTCTTTTGGCATGAGATCGATACATTGTCTTATGATTTTTATACTCTGCTGGAGTTCAAGATATTTGAGCGTGAATCTTGCATACGCATCACCTTCAGTGGCGGTAGGCACAACGAACTCCACTTTATCGTATCTGGCATAGGGATCTATTTTTCTTATATCATATGGAAGGCCAGTTGCCCTTAAACCAACACCAGTAACACCGATTTCAAGAGCTTCTTCTTTTGTTAGTTTTGCTATGCCTTTGGTTCTCGTTCTGATAACTCTATTTTTAAGGAGCAAATTTTCGTATTCTGGCATTCGGCTTTCAAGATAATCGAGGACTTCAAGTATGTCTTTTTCAATACCCCTGGGAAGATCTTTTCTTACTCCTCCGGGAATTATATACATGTGGTAAACCCTTGCACCTGTTATCTTTTCGAATATATCCAGAATCCTGTCCCTATCAGGCATTGTCCAGTAGGTCATAGTATAAAGACCCGTTGAACCACCTACTCCACCCATTGCCATCAAATGCGCTGAAATCCTGGCAAGTTCGAGAATTATCATTCTTATCCAGTGAGCCCTTTCAGGTACTTCGACACCTGCCAGGGCCTCAACAGCCATGGCATATACCATTTCGTTAATATCTGGTTCTGGAACACATATACGCGGTATCAGAGCGAGGTTTTGGAACCAAAGGCGCCTTTCCATAAGCTTTTCAAACCCTCTATGGAGAAAACCGGGAACTGTTCTTGCTTTTACAACCGTGTCTCCCTCCACATAAAGATGAACACTTGAGTTTCCATGCATTCCAGGGTGATTAGGGCCCAGAAAGAGTTTTACTTCTTTACTCATCGGTTTCACTTCCTTCTAACAGGAAATTAACATCATAAGTTCTGTCGGGAAAATGTTCTTTGGAATACTTCTCAGGGTCAAAGTCCTTTCGCATTGGAGGTATTTCTTTCCAATTTTCAAGGATGAGAGGTTTAAGGTCAGGATTCCCTTCAAATTCGACGCCAAAGAATTCGTGAATGTCTCTCTCATAGAATCTTGCTGTTGGCCATATCTCCATCACAGTGGGCATAACTGGTTTTTCCCTATCGATACGGGTTTTTACCATTAGAATCGTCCCTGTTTCCCAATTGAATAGCGAATACACGATTTCAAATTTATTTTCAGCTATTCTATCGATGCAGGTGATGAGAGACATATGTGAAAATCCTTTTCTTTTCAAGGCTTCGAGTAATGTTCCCGCCTTCTCTTTTTCTATACTGATAGCGTACTTCCTTTCTGCAACCTTTTCAAACTCGGTGTTAATGAAAAGCGCTTTTATTTCATCGAATATCCTTTTATTCGTGGAATTCATCGTGGATGTACACCTCCCCGAGTGCCTTTAGCTGGTTCTGCTTGTACCACTCGTGATGTTCTTGATAACGCTTCCATCCGTCGGCTTCACCTCTGTCTATTTTGTTCATAAGCCCTTTGAAGCCACTAATTATTGCTTCGGGTCTTGGCATACAACCTGCAAGGTACAAGTCAACCGGAACATA
>QNAR01000209.1 GCA_003643975.1 Thermotogae bacterium
AGGATAGAGATCTCTGTATTTTGCTTCTATTCCGTCGAAGTCCCATGTGGTTATGTAAAACTTGAATCCACAGTAAGAATCAGGTCTTCCAAAAAGCTCACCTGAGATTATCAAAGTGACTTCACTGGTCATGTTGTTTGTCTTTACTTTGGGTGTGGGAGAAATTGGTTTTCCAAAAGACTGTGGACCACTCCCTTCTGATGAATAAGCAACTATGGACCAGCCATTGGCAAAGATGAAGTAATCCCAGTCGCTTCCTTCAGGCATCTCAGCGTTTTGATAGGGTAAAGCTCTTGCACCTTTTTTAGAAGGATCGTCCACGTAGATTTGAAAAGTAACATGGTCAAATCCATTTTGGGGGCTCCATGAGGTAGTCAGGTCTTTGATTTTCATTGAAACCACAAGGCTTCCGCCAACTTGTTTGAGAGTTATACCCAGAAGGTCCATTTGGTTTTTGAAGGTTATATCCGTTGGATATGAGTATTTTCCGTAAGGGCCTTTGTCATCGCCTTCGGGATCTTCCTTTTTAATAAGTGTCACTTCTGGAATATCGATTACCACCCTATAATCCTTAGAATACATGTAATCGGTCCTCTTTTTGCCATAAACTTTGAAAACGATTGTATGTGTACCGGGATCGAATTTGGAAATATCCCAGTTATAAGACCACTGCCCGTTCGTCACATCTATGGTTACACTTGAATCTATACGGCCATCAAAAATGATTTTTAACGAAGTTGCATTGACCGCTCTCCCCTTCAGTAAAATGTTTCCATTGATTTTTTGGCCGTCTTCTAACTCTGGATATATTTCAAGCGTTGAAGTCTTGTAACTCTTCCGCTCATCAGTTACCACAGCAACATAGAAGGATCTTGGATTCATTATTATGTTGAGCTTTCCTGCTTCGCCGACGGTATATTTTTTCTTCAAGATACTGTATGCATAAATCGGTTCTATCACTGTTCCAGGCTCAAGGCCAGTATCGAGGTTGGTTATTATCCTTCTTTCATCAGCAGTATTGAACATCACAAAGGCAGTAGCTTCAGAATCCTCGATTTTGAAGGCAAAAATGCCCGGCCCATTAGGATTGTCCTTTAATACAGTAACTCGACCATTTCTGAAAACTGGATATGCCTTTCTCAGATCAGCCAATTCCTTAATGAATTTGTACAGTTCAAAATTCGTATTGTAATGATCGATACCACCGGAAGCATATCCCTCCTTGAACATAGCAGCTCTTGTCTCTGAAAAGCCCTGTTCGGTTCCATAGTATATAGTTGGGATACCCGGCAGCGTGAAGAGAAAGGCCAGCGCTTGCTTTAAAGAAGCCAGTCCTGCTCCTTTTAAGAACCTTTCCATATCGTGATTATCGACAAAAGTAACCAGCCGTTCAGGATGGTCGTACTCCTCGCGTTTTTCAAGCCTATATCTGAGATTCGCCGTTGCCTTTCCCTCTTTGAACACGCGCCTGATCTCAATGTTGAGAGGAAAATCAAGCATAGCATTCATGCCATCATTGAAATAGCTCTTTATCACCTGCTCACCAGAGTCGTCAAAGGGATCAGATCTGACCCAGGCTTCGCCAAACGTTATGAAGTTATCTTTCCCAATACTCTTTGCTGTTTCATATATACCATTGCCACCCAAAAGAAATTCCTTCCAGAATTCGTGGGGAACGTAAATCACGGTATCTATCCTGAACCCATCCACTCCGACTTCTTTTATCCAGAAATTGTACGAATCTTTCAAAGCTTCTATAACAACGGAATTTTCGGTATTCAGATCATCAAGTCCAGACATCTGATAATTCAATCTTTGATCGGGATCGGAGAAGTCACTGATATCAGGGGTCCAGTGATATATATCTTTAGCTTTGTCCTCAGGATAATTGTTGAAGAAAAAGGGACTTTGTTCCGGTGCGCTTGTTGGAGTACTCTTGTTATTGAGTAAAAACTCACCATCAACGAATTTAAAATAGTCACCTACGTGATTTGTAACTATATCCTGAATAACCAATAGCCCTCTTTTATGGGCCTCTTCCACAAATTTTTTGTACAACTGAAGGTTACCAAAATGCTCTTCCACTTTCTTGAAATTCCTTGCCCAATACCCATGATATCCGCCGTAATTAACCCAGGGGTTCCACCACTGGTTGGCAATGGGAGGAGTTATCCATATTGCTGTGGCTCCTAATCCCTTAATATAATCGAGTTTTTCAATAAGTCCTGCCAAATCGCCACCATTGTAATGAGCGTTGTCATTGCCATATTCCCCAAGGCCAAAATCATCATTTGTTGTATCTCCATTTGCAAATCTGTCAATCATAACAAAGTAAATTATCTGATCCTCCCACTTTGGAGAAACGGCTGCAAGCGATAAAAGTGAAGGTACCAGCATGATAAGCAAAAGCAGGAAACTAATCTTTTTCATAATAATCGCCCCCTTTCATTTTTTAAATTATGCTATCGAGAAAATCCCCAAGGGTTTTAACCCTGAACCTGTGCTCTATGTGTCGATTATAAGGCCAATCTATGATATAAGTATTGATTCCATGATTGAGAAGGTTTTCTATGTGATGCGGGGCATCATCGACGGCGTACTCTATACCAAGAATCTGGCAAAGCTGCCCCTTATTAGAGCTCACGATCACCGCCCCAGAGCGCCCAAGATGCTTTTCAAGCCATCTCTGGCTTTGAGCCTGGACACTTCTGCCTTTCGTTGGAAAACGGGAAGTTATAAAATAAAATTCGTGGATTCCCTCATCTAATAGATCTGCAAGCCTTTTTAGATCTCGGGGCGAGGCGTAGGCGGGCAAGCTTTCGTAGAAATTTTTAGTGGATTTTATCCTTTCCCAAACCTTCTCTTCCATTTCAAGAGTTAACCCTGGAACGCATTTCCAGAAATCCCAAACAGTAATTGTTGTATCAACAGGCGTTCCGTACATCTCATTTGCAACTTCTAAAAAAGCGACATTGAAATTAGTTAGAACATCATCCATATCGATCATTATTTTCATATGATCACCCCTTTTTCGAGTTATGAGTGTTTCGAGAACCGAGTAACGAGTATATCAAGAGCCGAGTTTCGAGTAACGAGTAACGAATTTCGAGTTACGAGTAGTGATTCGAGTATCGAGTTGCGAGATTCGAGAACGAGAGTCCGAGAGGCCGAGAACCGAGATCAAGAG
>QNAR01000210.1 GCA_003643975.1 Thermotogae bacterium
CATTATAAAAGGAAGATTGTTAAAACCTCTTGGTAAAGGTGAGAGCGCTGAAAGAATAAGAGGGAATCTCGATTTTGTCGGCGTCAATTACTACACCCGCATCTTTGTCAAGAATGCAAGCCCTGAACCAGAGTTTCCAGAACCAGTAACGGAGAAAACAGATATGGGCTACGAATTTTATCCGGAAGGGCTTGGTGAAGTGGTTTTAAAATATTACAGAAGGTACAAATTACCCATTATCGTAACTGAAAACGGGATTGCCGACGCCACAGATGAAAAACGATGGCGATATATCAAAACAGCTTTGAAAAGCTTGCATCAGGCTATTGAAAAAGGTGCCCGGGTTGTGGGATATATGTATTGGTCTCTCATGGATAATTTTGAATGGAAAGAAGGCTATTCCATGAAATTCGGACTTTATGAAACCAACTTTCAAGACCTGAGTTTAGAACCAAGGAAAAGTGCCGAAGAATACTCAAAGCTTATCAAAGAAAATAGTATAGAAGATTAGAAAATTCTTCAAAGCCAAACATTTTCAGGAATCTTTTATAGTCTTTTC
Organism: Thermotogae bacterium; assembly: GCA_003643975.1. GTDB lineage: Bacteria > Thermotogota > Thermotogae > Petrotogales > Kosmotogaceae > Kosmotoga_B. The sequence goes on from QNAR01000210.1 coordinate 560, forward strand.
CATGAAGCTTTCAATTGTGAGGTCGCTGTTTTTCGGTATAGAATCATACATGCTTACTTTATCACTTCATATTCGCTTTCCATGGCAGGTCTTAGGATAATGTATAAATATCTACATGAAAAGAACGCCAGCGCCTACAAGCCCACTGCTTGCGTGAACGAGCAGCACAGAGGAGATATTTCTTTCCATTATCTTTGGAGCACCCAGAAGCAATAATTTCTCTTTGAGTTTTTTGGCATATTCAAGTGTTTCTTTATCGCTACCAGAATGATAAACGGCTGCTGCCCTGAGCTTTTTCCCTTTCGTTTCCTCTTCGAGCTTTTGGATGAGCTTTACCACTGCTCTTTTCATACCCCTGGCTTTTGCTATGGCAACAAGGTCGCCTTCCTGGTTCATGGTTATGATCGGCTTGAAATTCAGAGCTTCACCAATGCTCGCACTAACTTTGCTTATTCTTCCACCAGCCCTCAAAAATCTCAAGGTCGGCACTATAAGAAATATTTTGAGCTTCTCCATGGCGCTTTTTCTCAATTGAAAGACGATTCCCCTGATATCCATGCCAGATTCAATCATTTCCACCGCTAGTTCCACAAGTAGCGCTATGCCACCGGATAGTGTCATTGAATCCACATATTCGATTCTCAGATCGGGAATTTCCTCTAATATCTGGGCACCTACAAGCTTGAAAAGATTGTGAGTACCGCTGAGCTTTCCTGAGATATTGATAACTATGATTTCTTTATAACCTCTGTTGATGAGCCTCTCAAATCCCAGCTTTACATCTTCATAAGAAGGCAAAGAGGTTCTCGGGATTCCGGTTTTCATAAATTCTACGATTTCTTTTTCACTAATTTCGGTTTCTCGGTATTCCTTCTTTCCCATGATCAACTTTAACGGTACTATCTCAATTTCATCTATTTTCGCTAATTCTGGTGGAAGATCCGAGCCGGAGTCACATAAAATTCCTATCATGCCCTCACCATCTTTCAGTATTTCGATCATATTTGTATTTTACCTTAACCCTCCCTGAAATAACCGCATTTAAATCCAATATAGCAGGACCGCAGTTAAAAAAATGCGGGAAAGCCCGCAAAATATTGTTGCAAGCCTTTTATGTTAAAATTAGCTTGGGAAGCTTACATAGTAAATATTGAGCATTTAGGAGGGATCGTGTTGGTTCGATTAAAGGAGGTTCATAAAAATTTCAAAGGGAAAAAAGGGATTATAAAAGCGGTTGACGGGGTTTCTTTTGAAGCCGCACCAGGAGAAATATTCGGGCTATTAGGTCCCAATGGTGCTGGAAAAACCACCACCCTCAGGCTAATTTCTACTCTTTTAAAGCCCAATTCCGGGGAAATAACCGTGTTTGGATTCGATACAGTGAAAAATGCAAGAGAAGTTCGGGAGCGCATAGGTTTTCTAACGAGCGACATGAAGCTGGCAGGCAACCTGTCACCACGTGAATTGATGTATTTTTTTGGTGACTTAAATCACATTGACCGAAAAACCGTTGGGAAAAGGATCGATACCCTTGCAAGTTACCTTGATATGAACGACTTCCTTGATGAACGTATCAGCAAACTCTCAACCGGGATGAAGCAAAAGGCTTCAATAGCAGTGAGCATTATACATGATCCTCAGGTTATCGTTTTTGACGAACCCACCAATGGGCTTGATATAATAACCGCCAGAACAGTAACAGAAATCATCAAAGATTTCAAAGAACAGGGAAAGACAGTTATCATTTCCACACATGTGATGTCCGTCGCGGAGAAGCTGTGTGACAGGGTAGGCATCATATTGAAAGGAAAACTCGTGGAAATTGACTATTTAAAGTCATTATATAGCGAATATGGTTCGGAAGATTTAGAAGATATTTTCTTTGCCATAGCGGAAAAAGAGGGAGGGCTGGTTGATGCTTAAAGATTCAATAATCATTTTCAAAAAAGAGTTGAAGAGCTTGTTTAAAGATAGAAGAAGCATATTTTTTCTGATAATCCTTCCTCTGGTCTTGATGCCAGGCCTTTTTTTGACCATAGGCTATACAGCTTCCTCTCAGGAAAAGAAAGCCGCTGAAACTGTTTATAGAGTTGGATTTATCAATCTTCCAGACGAAAAATTCCCGGAGATACTCTCCAAGAGGTTGCTCTATGAAGGTTTTTATAAGAGTTTCAATACTTCTGATTTCAGTGATGTCACAAGTTCCGATAGAACCGTGATAGTAGAATTCAACAAAAACGATGAGAAACTCACCGCAAAGATCTATTACAACTCCGTTTCCAACAAATCCAAATACGCTATGCAGGTTATCGTAAGCGCCCTAAATGCTTATGAAAAACTGTTATTATCAGATAAATTGCGTTCATACTCACTGACCCTTGACGACCTCAGGCTAATAGACATCTCCAGCGTTGATATGGCACCAAAAGAAGCTCAAGGAACAGATTTCCTTGCCGTTATGCTCCCATATATGATTCTCATATACATCTTCGCGGGTTCTATGAATATAGGGCTTGTCACAACAGCGGGTGAAAAGGAAAGAGGAACATTATCTCCTATACTCGTAAACCAAGTGTCACGTACCTCAATAGCAACCGGAAAGGTATTTTATGTAATGACCGCAGG
>QNAR01000211.1 GCA_003643975.1 Thermotogae bacterium
CGAGGATAGAGGCGTTTATTGACGTTGCCAGAAGTTACCTCAAAGCTTCCGCATCGAAAGAAAAGAAGAAAGCCCTAAGACCCACCACAGAACTGAAAAAGGGAACACTAAAGATCATAACGCCTGATGGCAAAAGCTTTCCAATAAACCATGAAAAAATCCGGTTGGTTATTCCCTCAATGGGTGAGTTCGCCTCGAAATGCTTAGCTGCCTCTTTTAGATATCACAAAGTAAAAACAGATGTATGTTCTATGCCGGGCATCGAGGAATTCAAATTGGGCAGAAGCAATTCCCTCTCCAAAGAGTGCTTGCCACTTCAGCTCACCCTTGGAAGTCTGATAAAATACTTGGATGAGAACAACCATGGAAAAAACGATGACAAAATCATCCTCTACTTCATGCCAGAAACAATGGGGCCATGCCGCTTTGGACAGTATAAAGTCTTCATGGACCTCTGGCTGGACAACAACCACGCCGATAACGTTGCACTGCTCAGTCTGAATTCTGAAAACGCTTATGCGGGGCTGGGGCTTTCGTTTAAATTGCGAATCTGGATCGCAGTTATCGTTTCCGATGTTCTAACAGATGTAGAAAACACGATAAAAGTCCTGGCGAAAGACAAATTCCAGGCCAAAGCACTGCTGGAAAAGGCGAAAGAAAAAATACTGCACAGCCTTGCTAACGATTCTTTGCACACTTTCTTTAAAAAACTCGAAGACGCGGTAAAACTCATCGCATCGATAGAAAAGAGCAGAAGCTATGACGAAACGCCGAAGGTCCTCATAACAGGTGAAATCTACGTGAGAAAAGATGAGTTTTCTCGAAAAAAGCTGGAAGATGTATTCGCTGAAAGTGGAATTATTACCCATATATCCTCGGTGCATGAATGGATATATTACACCGACTATCTATTTCTCAAAAGGCTGACTTCGTCAAATTCCACCCGTATTGAAAGACTAAAAAAGAGAGTTGAGATTCTCTTCAAAAAGTATATAGAGATGAAAGTGAAGAAAATCTTTGAGAAAACAGGTTTCTATGAAATGCACATGATGGATGTGGAAAAAGCGATCAAAGCGGCGAAAGACCATCTGCACCCTCGATTAACGGGCGAGGCAATTCTCACTGTGGGAACTGCCATTTCCGAAATTGGGGACAAATACGATGGCGTGATCTCAATAGGTCCTTTTGGATGCATGCCAAGTCGAATCGCCGAAGCAATTATAAAAAAGAGCGCTTTGAAAAAGAAGCTCGAAGACCTCGGGAACGCCCCAATAATTCATATAGAATCTGATGGTAATCCCTTTCCACCAATCATAGAAAGCAAAATCGAAGCCTTCATAGTTCAGGTTAAAAGGTTCAAGGATTACAAACTGATGCATGCATCATAGGCTGCTTTTTCGATTGACAACACCAGGAAAGTTTTCTATAAAAAAATTAAATTCCCAGGAAGAACCTGAAATGCCGTTTTAAATATTGCGCGTTAAAACGATCCATTGGTAATGACTCATTGAGAAGCATTCTGAGTTGTATAATGCCTAGCATACAGTCAAGAAAAAGAGTGCTTGCTTTTTCAACGCTCAAAAAATAAATTTTAAGATTCTCAAAACGAAAAAGAGGATGTGTTTATTATGCTTGATGTTTTTAAAGTAGCCGAGATACTGGTATCTCATGCTATACAAGCACACAAAGGTGAAATTGCCATTATTGCTTATTATGGATCATATGCAACCGGCCTTGCCTCTCCTACTTCTGACCTTGACATATTTTATATACCGAACGACAGAAAGGCCGACTCTCTCAGTAGTCAATTTGTCTTTGATAATCTTCCCTATGATTTTTGGCCGCTATCCTGGGAGTTTGCCGAAAGGATAGCCAGTGCAAAACACAATTGGGCGATTGCGGCTTCTCTTATCGCCGACGCAAAAGTGCTGTATTACCTATCACAAAAGGATTTAGATAGATTCAATGCACTCAAGGCACGTATTAAGGAACTCATGGGACCAAATGGTCGCAAAAACATGATACAGCAAGCTCTGGAAGAGTTCAAAAACACGCTCTTTCAACTTGGCCAAATGCGATTGGCAGGAAATGATGCAATAAGCATGCATTGGGTAGGCTTGAAGTTTGTAAATAGTGTTGTGAACTGTCTCGCGCTGGTAAATCAAACATACTTCACAAAGGTATGGGAAAATAATCTGACCCAGATATCAAAAATGTCGCAAAAGCCTGATGGGTTTGAGGACATGATAAGAGAAATAATAACGCAAAAAGATACAAGACATACTCTCGAGGTGGCAGACAGGTTGGCGAAGGAGGTAAGGAAAATACTGCTTTCAGCACAATTCTCGATTTCCGAACCTTCAGAACCAAAAGATGTATTCAAGGACTTTTACTTCTTTATATTTGAGTATGTGAACAAGGTTCTTTCTGCCTGCAAACGAAAAGATGTGATAGCAGCAGGATTTTCCGCATTTCATCTGCAAGAAGAGATATGTCAGCTTATGAACAAGGTTGAAAATGGGTTTTACGTTACTGATTTTAATATGCTCAGTGAGTATTCCGAAGCCTATGAAAAAGCGGGTTTCCCGGATCTACTCAAACCTGCATCAAGAGGCGATCTTGTAGAGCTTGCAAGACAGACGCAGCAGCTGGACAAAAAGGCACGAGAATGGTTTAAAAATCATTCAATTAAACTCAACATCCTCAGAAACGAGGAGGAATTGCGCCAGTTTTTGATTCAAAGAGATCCTATGTAATTGTGGATTGTAGATATCAGATGGCCTTGTATCCTCTTCGCGTGGTTTACCTATTCGCAGGATACAAGGTTTTTTATGAGAAAATAAAAATTTCCCTGACTCCTATTTTTGAATCCTAACGATAAGAAAAGGTTCACTTTTTGATAGAATATGGATATCAAGGTGTCCCAAAAATAAGTAACAGTCAGCAATATCAGTCATCTTGCTACCATTATTAAAGTTTGGAAGGCCCACTTTTTTCGTGACACCCTACCTTTACTAAGAAAACAATGACAGTAACCACGAATACATGTTTTTCTGAATGAATTCAGAGCTGATATACTCAAAACGAAACTCAAAGTCTTGCCAAAAGCAAATTCCCACATTTTAATGTGGGTAATAGATCAATTTTTTACTTCTGATGAGAATATATCGATATATCATATAC
>QNAR01000212.1 GCA_003643975.1 Thermotogae bacterium
AGCTGACTTTTATGAACAGCAATTAGCTTATGGTCGCAAGGGAAATCAGCTATTCAGTCTTCCAGTGAGCACGAGTAATCTTGGCCTTTTCTGGAACAAAGAGCTTTTTGCACAAGCTGGCCTCGATCCCGAAGTTCCTCCAAAAACCTGGGAAGAACTTGTGGAATTTGGGGAAATAATAAAAGAAAAAACAGGTAAATGGGGTTATGAGCTATTTACACAGGGTGGTGAAGGAACTACATGGCAGTGGCAAGTATTCCTCTGGGGGGCAGGCGGTGAATTCTTAGACCCCGGAAGTAATTATAAAAAAGCTGTATTCAATTCTGAAGCTGGTGTGAAGGCCCTTCAGTTCTGGGTAGATCTAATAAATAAATACAAGATCAGTCCAATTGCCCCCTGGGGACTTTTCGGTCGGGGTGAAGCTGCCATGGTTATGGACGGCTCCTGGATGGTTCAGTTCTTTCCGATGCAGGTCAATTTTGAGCTTGGGGCAGCTCCTTTTCCATATCCCACTGGTGGCCAACCTGCAACAAATATGGGTGGCGAACAAATATTCATATTCAAAACAAACCCAGAAAAAGAAGAGGCTGCATGGAAATTCATAAAATGGTTCACAAGCACACCAATTCAGGTGGAATGGGACAAGGCAACAGGATTTATTCCTGTAAAAGATTCGGTTGCTACTGATAAAGGATATTTGGCGTATATCAAAAATACGAGAAGACTTCTTCTCCCATTTGTTGAATCCCAGAAAAATGCTCATGCAAGACCTCCAGTAAAACAATATCCACAAATATCTGATATAGTTTCTAGGGCAATATTGAACGCATTGTATGGAAAGGCTACACCCGAGTTCGCCCTTTACAATGCCGCGAAAGAGGTAGACTCATTGCTTAAGTGAGGTAAACAATGATGAGTGGAAATAAATGTATCAGGGGTGGTATAGTGTACCACCCCCTTTTTAAGAAAGAGACAGGAACAGCTATGATATTTTTAATTCCAGCAATTGTAATAATAGGGGTTTTCAATATTTTTCCAGCTTTCTATTCCTTTATCCTTACCTTTTTTGATTGGAATGGTTTTTCTCCAACAAAAACTTTTGTAGGACTCAGGAATTTTCAAACACTCTTTACTAGTCATGAAGTGTTAAATTCAATTGTTGTAACACTTATTTATTCCGTAGCTGTCACTTTTGGCTCCATGATAATGAGTCTTCTGATTGCTGTAAATTTAGACAGAGACATAAAGGGAAAAGTAATATATCGTGTACTATATTTTTTGCCAGTTGTGACTCCAACAGTTGCTTCTGGTATTGTTTGGAAATATCTTTTCGACCCAACGAATGGAGTAGTGAACAGCCTTCTGGCTACTTTTTCAATTAGTGGTCCATCATGGCTAAGTGATCCAAAATGGGCACTTTTATCCGTTTCCATCGTCGGCATCTGGAAAAGAATGGGATTTGGGATGATCATATACCTTGCAGCACTTCAGGGAATACCAAAGTCACTATATGAGGCTGCTAGAATTGATGGCGCTTCTGAAGGAATATTGCTTCGATATATAAAAATCCCTTTGCTATTACCAACATCACTATTTCTCGCAATAACCGGTTTGATTGAATCTTTCCAAGTATTCGACCTCGTTTATGTAATGACTTATGGTGGTCCCATTAACGCTACAGATGTTATGGGATTTTTGTTGTATCGTTATGGATTTAAATACTTTAACCTTGGCTATGCCTCTTCAATTGCAGTAGCAATGTTTGGAATCCTTTTTGTACTTTCAATGATCCAATGGAGGTTTACCAAAGGCGGTGAGGTATATTAAAAGGAAATTCTTAATCAAAATTTTGAGACATGTTTTATTGAGTATAGGAGCTTTTTTTTCCGCTCTACCATTCTTGTGGCTGATAACAACAGCATTGAAACCACCAAAAACCCTATATTCAAAACCATTGTTAATACCGGTTCATTTCTATATCAAGAATTTTGCTGATGCACTAAACGCAGCCCCTTTCGGGAGGTATACGCTTAATAGTGTGATTATGACCACAGGCATCGTCCTTTGCCAAACTTTTTTTTCTGCTTTAGCAGGATATGCCTTCGCAAAGTTAAAGTTCAGGTTTAGAAACACTTTGTTTTATATTTTTCTTGGCTCCATGATGATACCTTTTCCAATAACGTTGATACCTAACTTTCTAACGATCAATTTCCTGGGTTGGTACGATACATATACCGCTTTGATAGTTCCAAGAGCTGTAAGCGTATTTGCGATATTTCTCTTCCGCCAGTTTTTTCTATCTGTCCCATCAGAGATTGAAGAGGCGTCACGTATAGACGGTTGTAGCCGATTCAGAACATTTTTTCAGATAGTTTTACCTATTTCTAAACCTGTTATCGCAACAAGTGCTCTTTTCTCTTTTCTTTTTGCCTGGAATGATTTTCTCTGGCCATTAATTGTAACTGATTCTCCTGAAATGAGGACCATACAAGTTGGTCTTGCCTTTTTTCAGGGCAGATATGGAATCCAATGGACACTTTTAGCAGCAGCGACAATTCTGGTCATACTCCCAACCATAGTAGCCTTCTTGATCGCTCAAAAAAACTTCATAGAAGGTCTTTCAACCACGGGTTTGAAGGAGTGAAAATGTGGAAGATTTTATGAAGAGTACAATTTATCAGATATTTCCAGATAGATTTTATAATGGGAATCCCTTTAATGACCCTCAACCTCTTAGAAAATGGAAGCAAAAACCTTCAAGAGGCAGTTTTTTTGGTGGTGATTTATCGGGAATAACAAAGAAACTAAATTATCTTAAGCATCTGGGCATTGGGGCCATATACCTAACCCCCATTTTTGAGGCTCCAAGTACACATAAATATGACACAAAAGATTATCTGAAGATAGACTCAGGCTTTGGAACCCTTGAAGAGTTCAAAAGGTTGCTGAAAAGAGCTCATAAATTCGATATAAAAGTAATATTAGATGGTGTTTTCAACCATACTGGAGACCATTTCTGGGCATTTGAAGATGCAAGAAAAAATGGGAAAAAATCCAGATATTGGAACTGGTATAACATCTACAATTATCCAATAAAGAGAAAGCCAAAGCCCAATTATGAACACGCCGGTATTTATTATATCCCGAAACTCAAGC
>QNAR01000213.1 GCA_003643975.1 Thermotogae bacterium
AAGCGGATGCATCCTGGAACAGCGTCACGGAGTTGTTAGTAGATATAGCGATGAATCCCGGGAAACTCCTGTTCTCAGGCTCTGGTGCGGGAACTATATGGGATCTCTCGAGAATTGGCATGTTGAATGCTGTGGGTATTCCACCGGATTATGTTATCTGGTCACCCACTAAGGGAGCAGCTCCTTCGATTGTCGAGTTGCTTGGTGGCCATGTTGATGTAATAACTTGTAGCATTCCTGAAGCTTGGCCCCAGATCGCTGCAGGACAGTTAAAAGCTTTGGCAATCATGTCAGACGAACGAGACCCAAGATTCCCAGATATACCAACTTTGAAAGAACAGGGGATTAACTGGTCTTCCGGTACCTGGAGAGGCGTAGCAGTTCCAAAAGGAACTCCAGACGATGTAAAAACGATCCTTGGAAATGCAATACAGAAGATTTACAACTCCGATGCTTTCAAAGACTTCATGAATAAGAATGGCTTTGGTATGACTTACAAGAATTCTAAAGAATTCTATAATTTCGTCAAAGAGCAGGACAAAGTTTGGAAAGCCGTTCTTGAACTCGGTGGATATATTCATTAAACCATGCCCCCGGTCAACGCCGGGGGTTTTTGAAACATTTTTTGAGGGGTGAATATATGAAACTAAAGGATATTGTTTATGGAAGCACCCTTATCATTATTAGCATATTTGTTTTTGCCATAGGATCGGGTTTCCCAAATTATGTTGTAAGAAGCAAAGAACTTCCAGGGCCTAAGTTTTTTCCTTTTTTGATTGCCTATTTGTTGATTTTTGCAGGGGTCTATTTTATTGTGCGCAGTTTTCTACGTAAGCGCAAGGCTGAAGAGACTAACGCCACTAGCCTTGTAACTAAGCGGGGCATCTTAAGGGTTATTAGCATAATAGTTGGAATCTTGCTGTATGTCCCATTGATAAACCTGATTGGGTTTAAGGTTGGTACGTTTATACTTGCAGCGCTATTTATGTATATACTTGGGGTTAAGCTTTTGAGAGCTTTGCTATATTCGTTAATATTGACCATTGTAATTGTCTTAATATTTGGCATGGTTTTCTCGATTCCTTTCCCTCAAGGATTCTTGCCATTCTAATTTGACAGAGGTGGTGTTATGGATAACATTCTTGCGGCATTACAACCGAACATTATCATACCTCTTTTGATTTCAATGTTTTTTGGGATATTTGTAGGAGGCATTCCAGGCTTAACTGCCACAATGGCGGTTGCTTTGATTATTCCGATAAGTTATTACATGACTCCTTTGGCTGGTTTAGCAATGGTTCTTGGGGCATCATTTACAGCTATTTTTGCCGGAGATATTCCTGCAACATATCTCAGAATTCCTGGAACACCTGCATCAGGTGCAGCGGTGTTAGACGGATTCGAAATGACCAAGAAAGGAAAAGGTGGATTAGCCTTGGCCCTTGACTTGCTTTGCTCTACCATAGGAGGAATTATCGGTGTATTACTGTTAATACTTGTTGCTCCACCTTTGGCAAATTTTGCATTGAAATTTACGAATTATGAGTACTTCTGGCTAGGGATATTCGGATTAAGTATGAGTGCAGTCTTGAGCAGGGGAAACGTGATAAAAGGATTGTCTTCTGCATTGCTGGGATTGCTTATATCTACCATAGGTATAGATATAACCACGGGATATCCCAGATTCACCTTTGGAAATATTGAACTGATGGGTGGTATTAGTTTTATTCCGGCTATGATAGGCCTTTTTGGAATATCAGAAGTATTGAAGCGCATACAGGGCAGTGATAAGGATTTGGAACTACCAACGGTAGAAGAAAAAATGAAACTTTCTATTCCTCAGGCAATGAAAATCACTTTCAGGAAGTTTTTCATTGTCATAAAGTCCTCAGTGATTGGCACTTTCATTGGGGCTTTGCCTGGTGCTGGAGCTGATATTGCAGCTTGGGTAGCCTATGGAGTGGAAAAGAAAACCTCAAAAAGAAGTGATGAATTTGGCACGGGAATAGTTGATGGTGTTATTGCACCTACGAGTGCTAACAACGCTGCTCTTGGTGGCACTTGGATACCTGCTTTGGTATTTGGAATACCCGGAGATACCATTACCGCTATTGTTCTAGGAGCTATGTTGATGTATGGACTGAGACCTGGTCCCTTAATATTCCAGGAAAATGCCGATCTTGTTCAGGGAATTTTTACTATTGCTATTGTTGCGCAGATTATCTTACTTTTTGTTGGGTATCTTGGAATAAAGGCGTATTCGTATTTACTTAAAATGAAGACATCAATAGTGCTTGCAGCTGTGGTTATTTTTTCTATGATAGGATCATATGCAATAAGGAATAGTTTTTTTGATATCTATGTAATGTTGATCTTTGGGGTTATTGGCTATCTGCTGGAGAAAATTAAAGTTCCACTTGCTCCTATGATACTGGGAATCATTCTTGGCCCGATGATAGAAGACAATCTGAGGGTTGGCCTTACTAAAACAAGCGGGAACTGGTTACCCTTCTTCGATAGACCTATTTCTATAGCTCTTATATCATTCATTCTCTTCGTTTTCTTTGGTGGATATGTGATCAAGTTTTTTGTGAAGTTATTCCATAGAAGGTGAGAAAATGAAAGTGAAAATTCTTAAAGATATTTTTGAAAATATGGCTGGTAAGAGTGTGACTGTATATGATGAAACGTATATTAAAGTCGCTGAAATAGAAAATCTGGAAGGTGAACCTGAAATACATAAAGCTTATACTGATGTTTATATTGTCATTGAGGGAAAAGGCAATCTTTACACTGGAAAAAAGCTAAAAACTGCTGTTGAGATTTCTGCCGGTGAATTTAGGGGTAAAGAAATTGAAGACGCTGAGCAACATGAATTATATAAAGATTCGATCGTTGTAATCCCTCCTGGAATCGCCCATAAACTAGATGTTAAAGAGAAAATGAAACTCGTTGTCTTAAAACTCAAAGCTTAAAAGGGAGCGAAAGCTCCTTTTTTTAATTTAGAGAAATCCAAGCAAAATATACGTTTAAACAATTAAGGATCATCAAACGAGCATAGAGTATAGTTTTTATTTGATAGAGCGAGTGCACATTTTTACTCCAACTCTATTTTTTTATTGGTTTTCTTTGATAAAAATGATAGCATGGCA
>QNAR01000214.1 GCA_003643975.1 Thermotogae bacterium
ACAAGCCTGTTGGAAGCAGTGTGTTGTATAACCTCCAGAGAAAAGCTGGATTACTTCAGGAAGATGTGGGCTGGATTCGCTGACATGAAGCCACAGGATAATCTGGTTATGGTAAATCTTGAGGATATCAAATAAATCGTAGGTTGAGGATAAATTGGGAAACTATTACTCATGGGTGTAAAATCATTATGGAGTGAAGAAAGAAGAACAAATAATCCATCGGGTCGGGTTTGCCGTGTCATTTTCAAGAAGATATCAGTGTACCCGATTAATTGAGGTGATGTTTATGAAAGAAAGCTTGAATTTGGTGCAAAAAGGCTCAAGCCGTTTACTGCTGATGGCCAAAATCTGGTCAGTGGTTGTTATAGCGATTGGCGTGTTTATATTCGCCGGTTATGCCAGTAACTTTTTAACAACAGGGGTAGCAGACCCTTATGCAGCCGAGAATTATCCGTTCATCGAAAACATCCCGCCTTTTTTCAGTTTTATATGCGTTATTGGACTTGCATTGGCCTGGAAATGGAAACTCGTGGGTGGTTTGATTGCCATCATCTTCAGTGTTGCGAATTACGTCATCTTTTTCATCCACTGGCCTTTAACTGAAAACATAAACTTCCTCTTTGCACCTTATGGAATAAACACTCTCATACTTATTCCGGGAATAATGTTTGTTCTTTACTGGCGGAAATTCCAGAAATCATATAACGAGGAAAAGAAAACTGAAGAGTAGCGATTGCATTTAGATCTGGCGAAGAAATCTTCTCACACATAGGAACTTGATTCATAAAAACCATGTTTTAGAGAAAGCTGTGCTATGCTTTTTTAAAGATTTTCTCAAAGAATTTTCCCCTTCCTAACTCATTCAAGGCATCGATTTTTCTCTTTTCATAGAAGTCTTTTGCGTTTCCCCTTTCGAAATACCAGACACAATCCATTAATACACTCAGCTTATACACATCGAACAGGTGCCTTTTTTCGATTTCACTCAATGGCCTGTGCTTCATATATTCTTTGACTGTCTTTCTCGCTTTGCTGAAATCCAGAATAGAATCCGTTTTTTTGAAATTTTCCCAGGTATCCCATTTGAAAGCTGATGCGAAAGGTTCTATAAGGTAAGCAAGGTCGAACAAAAGGTATGTATAGTTGGCATCATCGAAATCCAGAAGAGCCCTGATTTTCCCATCTTTGAAAAGCACGTTGGAAAAATGAAAATCACAGTGGCAAATGCCTTTTGGCAGAGATTGGGGAAGCTGCAGCTTTGCCAGCTCATTCTCTAACCATTTCAGCTTTTCTCTTGAGTTTGCCGTATCTATTCTTTTCGCTTCCCGACGAGCTAGTTTTCTACATAGATCTACTCCGTAATTCCAGCGGGCATTTTTATAAAATGGTTTGTAGTTTCTGGTTATGTTTTGCAGTTTAGCAACCATCTCAATGAGTTGCCTTTCCTGTTCCTCACCAGGGTTATCCTCATGCACTCCCTGAATGAACTCAAAAAGAACATATGGTTTTCCATTATAGAAATTGACGTATTTGCCATGTTTGCTTTTATAAACGCCGGGACACGGATAATCTTTTTTCTTCAAGTATCGGATCAAATTGACCTCGAATTGAACTGATTCTTTTGAGCGTTCTTCATAATATCTAAAAACGAATTTATCCAGGGTGGTTTCTATAAAGTAATTTGTCTCGACCGTGCCATTGGTTACTGGCTCAAAACAAATAAGCTCACCTAGATTGTAATTTAATAGAATTTCTTTTATTTCGTTCTTTGTGAAGATCGTCCTTGTTCCCAATATTTTTCCCCTTCTCTTCATTTGAGAAAAGAATCCGGTTCAGAACCATAATATCAAATCTTTTGACCACTATTTCACCTTTGCGGCAAAATCTCTTCCAAATTCCTTGCAGTCAGCCAGATCTTTGCCTTCAGGAGACCAGAGTTTTAAAATCCCTTCATGTACCACTTCAAAACCACTCGCTTCGAGATAAGCCTTAAGCACTTTTGTAGATTCACCGCTCCAACCATAGGTACCAAATTGAGATGCTTTCTTATTTTTGAATCCCAGCCCTTTGACAAGTTCCATAAAACCGGCAATGGCCCCCAAAACTCCCCTGTTTATCGTTGCTGACCCTATTAATATGGCCTTGGATTTAAAAACCTCTGTGATTACATCGTTTACATCTGAACGCGCAATGTTAAAGAGCTTTACCACAACGCTTTTATCTTCTTCGCTTATGCCCCTGGCTATGGCTTCAGCCATTTTTCTTGTTCCGCCCCACATAGTGTCGTATATTATTGTTATCTGGTTTTCATGATAATCATTTGCCCACTGGAGATACTTTTCCACAATCTGCATCGGATTTTTCCGCCACACTACACCGTGACTTGTGCAAATCATGTCTAGAGGCAGATTTAGAGACTTGAACTCTTCTATCTTCCTGACCACTAGCTTACTAAAGGGAGTCAGAATGTTCGCATAGTATTTTATTGCTTCTTGAAACAGTTCCGATTGATCAACAAGATCATTATAAAGAAGTTCTGTTGCATAATGCTGACCAAAGGCATCGTTACTGAACAAGATATTTTCTCCATCCATGTATGTGAACATACTGTCTGGCCAGTGAAGCATGGGTGCTTCGATGAAAATCAGATTCTTCGAACCGATATTAACCGTATCACCGGTTTTCACTACTTTGAAATTCCAGTCTTTATGATATTGGCCCCGAAGAGATTTGACCGCGTTTGCTGTGCAATATATTGGTTTATCAGGAATATACTCCATTAGTTTTGGTAAAGCGCCACTATGATCTATCTCGCCATGATTCGCTACTATAAAATCAATATTCTCAAGAGGTACCTCTTCCGCGAGATTATTCACAAATTCATCTGCAAAAGGCTCCCATACAGTGTCAATAAGAACGATCTTTTTGTCTTTTATCAGATAGGAGTTGTAACTGGAACCTCTATGTGTCGAATACTCCTCACCGTGAAATTTACGCAATTCCCAGTCTACCTTACCAACCCAGGTAACGCTTTCGGTAATTTTCACACTCATATTACTACCTCCCCTTTTAACCTATGAATGTACGGCTTACAAAACTATAATATCTCAAAGGTAATAAAATTCCGAACATTTTGCAGGTTTTGCG
>QNAR01000215.1 GCA_003643975.1 Thermotogae bacterium
AGCTGAAACTCACTTGAATCCGAAATTTGCGGCCAGGATTTCGATAGAGTTGAGATCACCGATAACATTTAGCTTTTCATCAACGACGGGGATTTCCTGAACTTCAAACTGCAGCATTAGTTTTATCGCTTCTGATATCGGGGTTTCCTTTGTCACAGTGATCGGATCTAACATGATATCCTTTGCCTTTTTACCCGTTAGAATAGCCACATTTTTCGCCAGAAGACTGCCAGACTGAATTATGCCATAGTTAGAATAGCCGCAGATTTTCAGTAAATAGAGAACCGGGATTATGCCTGTGAGTTTCCCATTCTTGTTTGTAACATAGAGCGTGCGTGTAATTGGATTTTCAACAAGTACTTCAATTAAGTGGTTTAGGTCGTCTTCTTCCTTTACAATGGGAGCTTTTATCGTTATGGTATTGTAAACATCTTTCACCTTAAGAGACATCTTATCACCATCTTCCATACCTTACTATTATATAGATGTTCCCCATTATCAAGCTCATAACGGTTGGGAAAAACGCAAACCTAAGATATTCACGAAAGCCTGTTGCCTTTCTTGTGTGTCTTTCCAGAAGGGCGGTTCCAACCATATTCGCAGCAGCGCCAGTCATCGTGGCGCTTCCGCCAAAGCAAGCCCCTATGGACAGGACCCACCAGATATCTGCTGGAACTCCATGTACAGCAATCAAAGTTTTTATTATGGGAATCATAACAGTTACAACAGGAACTGCCCCTATAAAACCACCTACAATCGCAGTAAGCCATAGTACAAGAGTGTAAAGCAGTATTTCATTAGTATACGCCCTGGCGATAACATTGGATACTAGATCTGTGATTCCAACAGCTTTCAATCCATATGAAAGCATAAAAAGACCTATGAAGAAAAATATTGTATCCCATTCTATATCCCCAGCCAATTCAGAAAAATCTCTGCCACTTAAAAGCATTGCTGCGGCTGCACCGGTAAGTGCTATGGTTGCGGCTTCGTAGTCCAGTTGTTCATGTAAAATAAAGGCTATTATTACAGCAAGGAACACACTGATGGATTTTACGAGCTCCTTTTTTGAAGTGATGATTTTCGACATGTCTAAATTCATAAGGTGCTTCAGCTTTGATTTTTGCACTTCTATATTGGATATATATTTCTTATTGAAAAATATTCCATAGAAAAGAAGCACAACGATTACAATGGGGGCTAATTGATATATGAAGCTTAAAAAACCTTCACCACTTGCAGAGCCTATCAATATGTTTGGCGGGTCCCCTATCATTGTAGCTGTCCCGCCAAAATTGGCTGCCAGTACTAACGAAAAAATCAATGGAGACGGGTTCAAGTCGAGTGAGTCAGAAATAAGAAACAAAATAGGTGAAAAGAGCAAAATAGTGGTTACATTGTCCAGAAAGGCTGAAAATAAAGCAGTCACTGCAATAAACGATCCAAAAAGGAGACGTAAATTTCCACGGGAGAGTTTAACAACACCTATAGCCACATATTCAAAAAAACCCGTCCCTCTCAAAATTGCGACGACAATCATCATGCCAATTAATAACCCTATCGTGTTGAAATCCACATAGGTTCCAACGTTTGATGTCTTAAAATCTTCTATCACCCTTGCCATTACTATCAACATACCCGCAGAAAAAGCCACTATCGATCTTTTGAGCTTACCCCTGATTATCAGATAGTACGTGATTAGAAAAACCACAATAACAAAAAGGCGTTCCATTCAATCACTCTCCCATACACAAACCAATTTTAAGTATATCACCCTGGAATTGAACTGTTCATTGACATCTTTCGTCAAAAGTTGATGAATGTCATAAAGGGAGGTGTTCAGGATGAAGAAGTTGTTGCTGGTTACACTTACCATTTTGGCAGTGACTTTGGGGCTTGCTTTCGTGAATCCTGATTATGTCAGCCCTGTTGAAAAAGTCGTTGAGGCTGCTGCACCGGCTGTGGTGAAAATTGACGTTGAAACCACTGCAAAGATCAGCCCTTTTGACCCCTTCACCGAGGATTTTTTCAAGAGATTCTTCGGTGAAATCCCTTTCGCTGAAAAAAAGGCAGAAGCATTGGGGTCAGGATTCATTTTTGATGCTGATGGTTACATTCTCACAAACGAACATGTGGTACATAACGCTGATCAAATCAAGGTTACACTTCTTGATGGCAGTAAATACGATGCGAAATACGTTGGTGGCGATGAAGAACTTGACATCGCTGTTATTAAAATCGATCCGGATGGTCAACAACTCCCCGTGCTGGAAATCGGAGATTCCGATTCTCTCAAAATTGGGGAATGGGCAATCGCCATAGGCAATCCCCTGGGATTTCAACATACAGTTACTCTTGGCGTCATCAGCGCCACTGGTAGGCAAATACCAAAGCCCGATGGAAATGGTTATTACTCCAATCTCATACAGACGGACGCTGCGATAAATCCCGGGAATTCTGGTGGTCCCCTTTTGAATATCCACGGGCAAGTTGTCGGCATAAACACTGCCATAGTTTCACCACAATATGGAACCACGTTGGGGTTTGCAATCCCGATAAATGTCGCTATGAGATTTGTTGATACGATAATCAAAGGCATCCCGATCCAAAAAGCTTATCTTGGTGTATACGCAAGTACTGTTACAGAAAGCACCGCCAAATCTCTTGGCCTTAAAGTGGATACCGGTGCCCTTGTCACTGATGTAATAAAAGACTCTCCAGCTGAAAAAGCTGGAATAAAAACTCAGGATGTAATAGTTAATTTCAATGGTTTGGACATACACAGTTCCGATGAATTAGTTGCTGCGGTTCATAATTATCCCGCAGGCTCTAAGGTCTCAATCACACTAAACAGATTTGGCAAAAAAATAACGCTCAATGTTGAACTCGGTTATCAAGACAATGCCGAAGGAAAGAAAACTCAGGAGAAATATCAGGACGATAAGCTCGGACTTGTTGTTGACAATATTCTTCCTGGTGATAGGGAAGAACTCTCTATTCCACAAGAAATCTCAGGTGTTATAGTCCGAGATGTTCTCGAGAACAGTTATGCTTCCCGGATGGGAATGTCCAAAGGCGATGTTATTGTGATGATCAGTGTAAAT
>QNAR01000216.1 GCA_003643975.1 Thermotogae bacterium
AGATTTGTAAATTTAATGGAAATCATATGAATGGTATATAGATCGGAAAAATTTGAAATATCAACATATCATGATTAACAATCTCCCCTATGTTATTTGTATAAAAATCACAAAAGGAATGGTTTCCTTATATGCAACAGTCCCCAAAAGACAAAGATCAAGGATTCAAGCAATCTTAAACATTATAAGAATGAAATAGAGAAATATAGTATAGGTGCGAGCAAGAATGTGTCTGGGAAAAAAATATTTCATGCCATCATTGGACTTATAGGCCCATAAAATAAAAAAAAAACGTAGATACTAAGTTTTTTGATCAAGACTCACTTATGTGATAAAAGCGGAGTATTTAAATCTCCTCATTCCTTTGTCCAATTATGGAATTTTGGCTCGGATTTCTGGTTTTTCTAATTCTATTATCCATTTTGCTTTTCATCTGGAAGCGAGCTAAAAGTATTCAACAAGTTCTCCTTAAAACGAAAGAAGAACTGTACACAAAGGATATAGAACTGCACACAAAGGACGTAGAACGATACACAAAGGATGCAGAACTACAGACAATACTTCTCAAGAAAGATGCTAAACTCCGAAGTATTAGTAAAACGCTCCATGCGAAAGAGAGCGAACTACAGATAAAAAATCTCGAACTCCAAGACAAACATGAGGAAATTCAAATAAAAGGCATCGAACTCCAGGCCAAAGATAAGGAACTTCATAAGAAAGAGAAGAAGATTAATCTACAGCAAATTGCATTTAAGAAATTAAAAACGGAAAAAAGCGTAGTTGAAGCAAAGTATCTGAAAAAATTAAAAGCTGCTGAAGTCAAAAAGAAGAATCTGGCAACATATCATAAGAAAAAGAAGGATATACGAACAATAAAACAGCAAGCAGAAGACATAATTGGAAAAGGCTATAAATGGTTACCGCATTCTTGCCAAGAACCACGTTCTCATCGAATTGGAAAGCCTAAAGGTGCAAAGGGGGGAGGACGGAAACGGCCCGAAAAAATCCATCAAACCGTTGATTTGTATCCTCAGCATTGTCCAGGATGCAACACTTCCCTTAAAGACGCAAAGGCTTATTATGTATATGATAAAGTCTTGACCGACCTTTTCCGAGATAGGGATGAAGTTGATTGCTTTGATATCTTACGAATTCGGCATATCAAACAAAGAATCCATCGTCGTAAGTGTCAAAAGTGCAAATGTTGGGTTCTTCCCGACCAAGGTCTGTTCAAAAATGCACGGTTTGGGGTTGGATTAATCGCCCATGTGATTACTAAAAGGATTCGCTTGAGCATGGCGTACGAAGATATTTTAGGTGACATGGAAGAACAATTCGGTTATGGATTTTCACTGAGTGTGACCAGCATTATTAATTGGTTCTATCGGTTTGAAGTTCAAATTCGTGATATTTACGAACAACTG
This sequence comes from Thermotogae bacterium, assembly GCA_003643975.1. Lineage (GTDB taxonomy): Bacteria > Thermotogota > Thermotogae > Petrotogales > Kosmotogaceae > Kosmotoga_B. Next base: position 1,425 of record QNAR01000216.1, read on the forward strand.
GAAGTGCTTCTTAAACAAGAGACCTTTGTCCACATAGATGAAACAGGGCTCCCGATGCAAGGGAAAAATTGGTGGTTGTGGACTGTATGCACTGCGAATCTGGTTCTTTATAAACAAAGTCACACCCGAGGACATGTAGCAATCACTGATATTATGGACGGGTTTAAAGGAACGATTGTAGCGGATTTTTTTTCGGCTTATGGGAAATTTGATCAGAATGAACACCAAAAGTGCTTAGCTCATCTTCTGAGCGCCATTATTGAATTAATTGTTGGTCTCCAAAAAGAAAATGAGCGGATTGACCGTAAAATTCACCAACATGAAGTGTCCATTCAACGGGAAAAAGAAGTATCAAAAGATGTAGAAAAGGGAAAGAAAACGCGAGGGCGTAAACCAAAATCGGCAAAATTGAAACCAGAACAACTCAAAATCATTAAAGATCGTCATGCGGCCAATTTGAAAACACTCGTTCAAGCATCTGATCTTGGTGCATTTTTCCGCGCTCCATTTCAAGATACGTGTTATTCTTGGAAAAGGCCACCCGATGAACAAATTTCTGTCGAGGATGCTCAAGGTATTCTCACGGGCCTGATTGCGAGTATTCGTAATGAAGGTGTTACTGAAGAGACTTTAAACCGTCTTCTGAATCGATGTGAGAAATATATGCCGTCGCTCTTCACATATTTGGAGTACGAAGGGATGCCGCCCGATAACAACTTGGCGGAACGGGATTTACGGAAATTTGCCAAGCAACGGAAAGTTTCAAACGATTTCAAGAGCAAAATCGTCACCCAACATCTGGTAGAATATCTTTCGCTCTATATGACCTGTCACGTTAACGGGCGCGATTTTCATCTGCTATTGGATGATCTCCTACGGGGCAAACCTGTGGATTTAAGAGAGTTTTTATTCTCTGTAGGGTGATTTTTTTTCATTTTAACTTTTGATTTTGGCTAGATTCTTTGGATCGATCATATTCAAGGAGAGGACACTACTTTTCATTGAGAAGCGAAGACGAAAAAAAGAGATCAAAAAACTTAGTATCTACCTTTTTTTTTGATATTTTATAAAAATAAGTTATTAATTCGTTTTTTGGTCACTAAACCAACATGGTACCCACCCTTCATAAACTGATTGAACTTTTTATCAAGTATGCAGGAAGGGAAATCCAATATTTCTTTAGGTAGTTTAGCATAGTTTGGATTATGCTCATTTCTTAATGACTCAAGAGGTGTAATATTGCCTCTATATCCATTTTTTCTAAGTGTGTTAAATCCCCATTGATAAGCTCTGTATTTTTTGAGTAAATTACCAATATTGGGAGCATCAACATAATCATAGAACTCTTTCTCTATGATCCAGTGGGAGGTTTCCACTTCACTCTGCCAAGTCTTTGCACCAGGAGGAATGGTAATATGCTTTGTAATGCCATTACGGTGTATTACTTCTTTAAAAATAGTCTCATCCATTGCATTCCTTGTATTGATAAACTCCGTACCATTATCGGTCTGTATGATTCTAGGAACTACATCAAAGCGTTTTAAATGTGAAAGTAGCATATCAACAAAGATAGCAGAATTGTGTCTGGTATGTTCATGTGCCAGTGAGATGAACAGTGCACCTGTCTTTAGATCCCTGGCAGTATACTGATACATAGGAAGTCCCGGTTTGACAA
>QNAR01000217.1 GCA_003643975.1 Thermotogae bacterium
CTGTTCATCTCATTTACGGAAAAATCGCCAGAAAGTGATATCAACGCGTATTCCAATGCTTCCATTTTTACAATATAAAGGCACTTAAGTCCTCATTCTCCGCTATGTCTTTGATTCTGGAGTTTACGTATTCCCTGTCTATGATTAGACTTTTCGTTTCCGTATCTGGAGCGTTATAGGAAATCTCTTCGAGAACTTTTTCGACAACTGTGTACAATCGTCTGGCACCAATATTTTCAAGCTTCTCGTTGAGCGAATAAGCAACATGTGCGATTTCTCTAAGCCCGTCGTCAGTGAAGCTCAACTCTACCCCTTCTGTCTGAAGGAGATATTTGTATTGCTTTATAATGGCATTTTTGGGTTCGGTAAGAATACGGTAAAAATCGGCCTCCGTAAGTGCGTTTAGTTCAACCCTTATTGGGAACCTTCCTTGAAATTCCGGAATCAAGTCTGAAGGTTTCCCGACATGGAAAGCACCAGCGGCAACAAACAATATGAAATCGGTTCTGACAGGTCCGTATTTTGTATTGATAGTTGTACCTTCAATTATCGGTAGCATGTCACGCTGGACACCTTCACGGGAAACATCAATACCACCTTTCCCACTTCTGGAAGTAACTTTGTCTATTTCATCGATGAAGATAATCCCGCGATTTTGCACTCGTTCAATGGCTTCAGAAATGACTTTATCCATATCAAGTAACCTTTCAGATTCGATGGGCAAAAGAAGTTTTCGTGCTTCTGAAATTTTGACTCTCTTTTTTTTCTTTTTCTTCGGCAGCATTCCCCCGAGAATGTTCGACATATCGATTCCCATATCTTCCATTCCGGGAATCATTACCATAGATTGCCCACGCTCTTCCATCTCTATCTCAATTTCAAAATCCTCGAGCGTTCCTTGTCTTAATTTTTCGCGATATTCTTCTCGTTTACGCCTTATTCTTTCTACTTCATCAGCCGAAGGACGTTGTTGTGGAGTTCCCTGGAAGAGCTCGAAAATGTTTCGTGGTTGTTGGCCTTTGGGTTTAGCACCTGGAACCAACGCATCAAGTATTCTCTCTTCTACAAGAAATTTTGCCTTTTCCTCGACGCCTTTCATTTTTTCTGTTTTTACCATATTGACGCCAGCGTCGACCAGTTCTCTTATCATCGAATCCACATTTTTCCCTACGTAACCAACCTCGGTGAACCGGGTTGCCTCAACCTTTATAAAAGGTGCACCAGAAAGTTCAGCTAGTCTTCTTGCAATTTCAGTTTTTCCAACTCCTGTCGGGCCAATCATCAAGATATTTTTGGGAACTATATCTCTTCTCACTTCTTCGGGCAGTCTTTGCCTTCTTATGCGGTTTCTGAGAGCTACTGCGACTGCTTTTTTCGCATCATCCTGCCCTATAATATATTTGTCAAGTTCCTGAACGATGTGTCGGGGTGTTAGTTGTTCAAGGTCTATTTCAGACATCATTTCACCTCCAAAACTTCAATAGTGAAGTTCGAGTTAGTGTAAATGCAGATCTCACTTGCTATCTTCATGGCATTACGGGCTATTTCTTCAGCATCCATATCAGTATTCCGCATTAAGGCCCTGGCTGCTGCCAATGCGTAAGAACCACCAGAACCAATTGCGATAACTTCCTCATCTGGCTGTATTACCTCACCATTTCCAGAGATCAGCAGAATGTGCTCCTTGTCTGCCACGAGAAGAAGAGCCTCTAAATTACGCAGGATCTTGTTTGTCCGCCATTCCTTTGCCAAATTAACAGCAGCTCTAAGCAGGCTCGAGTTGCTCTCCCGATATTTTTCTTCAAACTTTTCAAAGAGGGAAAGCGCATCTGCCACTGAACCAGCGAATCCGGCGAGAACTTTCCCATCGCCGAGTTTTCTCACCTTTCTTGCAGTACCTTTCATAACCGTTGATCCGAGAGTTATTTGACCGTCGCCGGCTATAACTATTTTATTTCCCTTCTTTACAGCGATTACTGTTGTTCCATGCATCTGTTCCATGTGGGTACCTCCTTTTCCTTTCTCAGGGCTTCCCTTACAATGGTATTAATGAGATCCTCAAAACTCATTCCCATGGCAGCGGCAGATTGAGGCATATCGCTTAACTCTGTTAATCCCGGAATCGTGTTCACTTCGAGAAAGTAAAAGCTGCCTTCTGAGAAAATACCGTCTATCCGACACATATGTCTGCAACCAAGCGCGGAAAAAATGTCACTCGCGAGTTCTTCAAGCCTTTTCGTATAGTGATCATCAAGAGAAGCGGGAACAATAAACTCCGTAAGACCCTGTGTGTACTTGGCATCAAAATCGTAAAAATCTCTTTTGGGCTTGATCTCAAGTATGGGTAAAACAACAGGCTTAGCATCGATTTCAAGTACTGAAATAGACAGTTCCCTGCCGGCAACGAACTCTTCAAGCAACACCCCGCTGTATGAATTTATCGCTCTTTTCAAAGAAGATTTTAGCATTTTTCGATTCCGGATGAGCTCAATGCCAATACTTGATCCTTCTGCATTGGGTTTCACAATCGCCGGGAAGTGATGCCAATCTAATTTTTCAATGTCATCACAAGAAGAGAGCTTTACATGTATTGGTTGCGTTGTTATTTTTTCGGTCAATTGGTAGGTGATGTTTTTATCAAAGCAAATTGCGCTTGTAAGAACGCTTGAACCAGTGTATTTCATCCCCATCAAGTCGAAGAGAGACTGAATCTTCCCATCTTCACCAAAATTCCCATGTAATGCTATAAAAGCGAGGTCATGCCTCTTCAATTCCGTAAGGGAAGCCAAATTGCTTCTTTTCAAGTCAAAAAGAGTCACCTGGTATCCAAGCCTTTTGAGCGCTCTGGATACTCTTTGACCACTTATCAAGGAGATTTCTCTTTCCCGGGAAACTCCACCATAGATAACGAGAATCTTTTCTTTCATGTTTTTACTCTTTTATTTCCTTCTTGCAGTTTTCACAATAAAGAACTCTTTTCCCGCCTTTTTTCACCAGATACACAAGCGCTTTGCCACAATCAGGGCATTTTCGCCCAGCCGGTTCGTTCCAGAACA
>QNAR01000218.1 GCA_003643975.1 Thermotogae bacterium
TGAACCTTTTCCCGATTTTTTCAGCGGTTTCTCTAGCTCTTTTCAAGTCACTACAAAAGAGGAGTGAAGTGTTTGGAGCGATGTATAGAAGTTCTTCAGCAGTTATCTCAGCCTGGCACTTTCCTTGATCGCTCAAGGGAATGTCTGCGTTACCCTGCCACCTGCCAATCAGATTCCATTCGGAAACACCATGTCTTACAAGATGCACTTTCAATCTTCTATCACCTCTACTTCGTCCGGGTCATAAGCAATGACCTTTGCCCCTTTTAATGTGAGAACATTTCCATCTATTTTGATTTTTAAGATGTTCTGCTTCGAAGCTGGCAGGATTGATTCTATTGGAACAGGCTGGTTGTACTTTCTTGTTACCAATTTTATTTTTTCGTATGCCCGTTTTTCATCTGGTTTCCCTTTTTTGAAAATTATGAACCCTTTTTCGGGCAATGAGCGGTAAATGGGAATCAATGTTTTGCCATCAGTGATAAATCTCTTTTCCCTTAAATTCACGAGCGAATACGCAGCTAATCCGTTGGACTTTGTAGCATAGAGATCTGTGAGTGTTGTATCTACAAAGTCTTCCTGCGATAGAACAACAGGAAATTCCGTGAGATTAAAGCCAAGCGCTTCGTATTCAAGCACCGCTTTCTCCTTGGATGACTCCGTTTTGATCCTGCCGGGTTGTTGTTCTTTATAGCCAAAAACGCGCAGTACAGATTTCAGCTCTGGATCCACTCCTGAAAGGGCGTTGTTTATCTCCTTCAAAAGCGATTCTCTTGTACCGTACTTATCAAAATATCCGATTTTCACGAGAAATTCCAGATCTTTTGCCATAAAGGAGCTCCGGCGTTTCCTGACAAATTCATGGAAGGATGTCTCAATGGGTTTGATGGGCAACTCCAGCCTAAATTTCATCAAATCAGAAGGGCAAAGGGAAATAACCCCGTTCATATGTCCTTCGCCAAGTGCAAAAGATAATCCCATGCTCTTCATTTCCGCAGCCAGCCTTGCCCTTCCTTCCCTGTCAAGAAGCGAAAACAGCACCTTAAAGAATTCATCAGGTGCGTGAAACTTCTTGAACGCGAGCCAATAAGTAATCAGAGAATAAGCAACGCTGTGGGACTTGTTGAAACCATAACCGGAGAACCTTCGCAGTATTTCCACCAGTTCTTTTACCCTTTCAGAAGTTTCTGTATTTCTCTCTAACGATTTTGCGATGAGCTTCTCAGCTTCCTCGGGTTTCTTTTTTGAAAGCGCTCGTCTAAGCGCTTCACCCTCTTCCGGGGTCAGCCCAAGTTCCTTTACAGCGACAGATATCACCTGTTCCTGAAATACAAGTACCCCGAGGGTATCGGCAAGAGCCCTGGAGAAAACCTCGTTTGATTTCATTACGCGTCTTTTCAGATACTCCCTGGTGATACCCGATTCGAGCGGGCCTGGCCTATTAAGTGCCAGAGACACGGCAATGTCACTGATGTTTTGAGGCTTGACCATTTTAACAATTCTCGTGGCTTCAGTACTTTCTAACTGAAACAAACCGGTTGTATAACCTTTCCCAATAAATTCATAGGTTTTGGGATCTATCGGTTTTTCTTGCCAGGGTTTTTCTTCATATAATTTCTTCAAAATAGAGAGGTTTTTCAACCCCAAAAGGTCTAATTTTTGAAATCCCAGGGCTTCAAGGCTGTTCATAGTCCATCGCGAGATGTATGTCCCATCACTTTCTCGTAATGGGATAATTTCGTCAAGTGGCTCAGCGGAAAGAAGCACTCCGGCGGCATGAATGGATTCCGTTGATGGGAGTCCAATGAGTAATTTTGCGAGTTTAAAGCTTTTCCGGATACTCACATCACGAGCAAGCGATGATGGCAGTGTCCTGCCATTCCTGGACGATTTTATGAGCTCTTTTAGTTGTAATTCAGACAAATCATAAATCTTGCCGGCAGCCCTTATTGCCGATCTGAAAGAGTAGGTGCCATAGGTCTGTATGAGAGCAACCTTTCTTTTTCCAAACTTCCTTTTTAACGCTTTGATCAAATCTTGTCGCATTTCATCTTCCACATCGAGGTCTATATCCGGAAAATCTTTCCTTGCAGCGCTGAGAAAACGTTCAAAATACAGCTCATTCTCAACAGGGTCCACCGCTGTGATTCCCAAAACCCTTACCATCAGGGAGCTGACGGCTGATCCCCTACCGGGACCTGTCCAACAGCCAATTTTATCCGCAATGTTCACAACTTCTGCAACCGTGGAGAAGTAACTTTCAAGTCCTTTGGAAGAAACCACATCAAGTTCGTATTTCAATCTGTTCTTATAAGGTTCTGCACTAAATCCAAGTTTTTGGAGTTTATCGGAAACTGTCTTCTTGAATTCTTCGGGTGAAGGGGAAAGCGGGAATTTATGCTCGAATTTCGGGAATCTGAATTCAGGAAGCTGCAGTTTTCCATCAAAGAGGGAATCGTATTCCCTGGCACTGAGCAAATGATAGTTCCCCTCTAACTTGTTTTTTCCCCCAATTTGCCTGTACTGCTCGAATAACTCTTTATCCTTGGTTTCAAGATACCTGACTTCCCAAATGGGGCTTTTTGAATCTGGCTTCAGATTTTTTGGTGGCCCATCGATAACCTGTATATCCGTGAGTTCCGTTTCTAAACTATTTGAAAACCTTATCAGTTGAAAAAATCCCTTCTCGGTTAGCGGAATGTAATATTTTCCATCTTTTCTCAATCCAGGGATAACGGAGATACCTTCCACAGCAAGTGAAGCGTAAAAATCATAGGCCGAACCAAGATGGGAATCTATAACAACGCAGAGTTCATAATTTTCCTTTTTCAAGTGTTTTGCCAATTTATCTGGGAGTACCGTCGATTCAAAAAGATCAAAGGCACTACACACAAAGGCAATTCTCATGGCTTTGTTTCTCCAAAATCGCTTAAATTTTTCAACACTTTTGCCATGTCTTCGGGAATCTGTGCAACAAAAGATAGTCTCTCCCCTGTTCGAGGATGATTAAAACATAATTTCAAAGCATGCAACATATGGCGGTAAA
>QNAR01000219.1 GCA_003643975.1 Thermotogae bacterium
ACCGATTGAGCGATTTTTCCATTTGTCATGAAATCTTTGCTTTTGTTAGTCATAATCAGATTTTAGCATAAACATATATATCCCTTATTTATATAGGACGTAATGCCTTAAAAAACAAATCTACTTGAGATAAATTGGATGCGTCAAAATAAAATCTACTTGAAATTGAGAGGGACATAGTTGAGGATCCCTTCTTTCGATTTGTCAATCTGGATGTTCAGTAATGAGTCTACACAAAATTGCTTGAACTTTTGTCCAGTTTTTCGGGTAGCATTACATTAATGCCGGGAGTAGATCAAATGAACTATTTCTTTGCTTTTTGCTTTTTTCTCAATAAGTATAGTGCAAATGTTCCAGATGCTGCTACCGCCCCAACAAAAAGATAACTTGGCACTGTTCCTGTTTTGTCAAGCATTATTCCCACAAAGGGTGAAAGAACAGCAAAACTGAGATTTGAAACAAGGCTCACCGTGGAAATAACAGTTGCTCGGTATGTATCGCGAATCTGGTGGTTTATATAGAAATTCATTGTGGGCCTATAGAGTCCTCTTACGATCTGCTGAAGTGCCAGTAGCGCTATAGCCCATTTTGCTACAAAAACAATGGGCAAAAAGAATCCTAACGCCATAAGAGTACTCAGGGCAAGCAGGATTCGTCTCGGCCTTTCATTGGAATAACGTCTGGTCAAATAATGTGAACTAAAGGCTGCCACTATGTTGAAAAAGAAGAAAACTACACCATACCAGGCTATGTCCAAATCAACTTCTTTGAAATATGGCTGATAGAGCCAATACCCTACTCTTAGAACAAAGCCCATTAGCGCGCTAAAGCACACAGCCCATAATATGCGGGGCGTTTTGAATACTATCCCAAAACTCTTGAAGATATGAGAAGTGTACCTATGTTCGCTCTTTTCTCGTTCCGCTTCATAAAACAGCAAAGCTATTATAGAAGCGACTAACAAATTCCCAAAACTTATCCAGAAAGGGGCAAAATGATTGTATTTGTATAGAAATCCGCTAAATATTGAGCCCACCGCTTGGCCTATAAAGATATATGAAGCTGCATTTCCTTCTCTATGCTGATATTCTTCTTTCTTCCCGATTTCTTTTAAACTTTCATATAGAAGGGCTGAATCAGCCCCGCTGGATAGGGTCATGCCGAGGCCGAAGAGCATTTCAGCCAGCGCAAAGATATAGAAATTCTTGAATACGATGTACAACAACAGACCGATCGCAGCAAAAATACCCGAAAGAAAAAGCGAGAATCGTCGTGATACCTTGTCAGCAATGGCTCCTGTCGGTACCTCAAAGAGGAATACTGAAATAGCCGAAATAGATTGAAGTAGCATGATCTGGGAATAGTTAAGTCCCTTGAACAGCATGAAAGGAACCAATATTGGCCCTATTATGAGCATATTTATGAAAAATCTGTAAAGCGGATAAATTACGAGATTCTTTTTGACCAAGCTACTCCCTCCCTTGTTGGTTAAAGATAAAAATATTTCTTCATTATCATTTTTTAGAAGAACATATAATATGGCCCGGCAATATTATTTGGTAGAAAACAACTTGAACACCCTTTGTTTGGCGTTCAATAAGATTTGGGATTCTTTCGTTGTTTTTATGTGAGATGAAAGTTTTTGCAACGGATTCAAAATCGCTCAAGGAATAATACTCATGGAAAGACAAAGAGCGGAAATATTAAAGCCAATATATCATTATTCTTGGAATTAGTCAAGTACGGAGTTGAAGTAAGGAAGGCAAAACAAAACGACTAGAAGTGTTACAAACAATATTCAAGCTGTACGTCAAAAGGTTCGTGATTATATATCCTTTCGTTTATTTCTATTGCTGGTACACAGCCAAGGGCTTCATAAAAGCGCTGGGTTTTAACAGATGGATGTGTGCTTATGTAAAGTTTTTAGCACTCTTTTGTTTTGCATATTCACAGCACAATTCGAACATTTTTCTGCCTATACCATGATTTCTATATTCATTGGATACATGTAGGTAAGAGAGTTCTATGTATTCTTTGTTTTTGCCAAAGAGAAGATGCCCTAAACTTGCAAATCCTATAATTTCTTTATTTTCATTGAAAGCACCTATTACAACCCCACCGGCTTCCAGGCATTTTCGCAGATATTCCACAATCTTTTCTTTCTTGTTTTGATCCCAATTTTCTTCAAAGCGTTCTGCTTTGCAATGAAAAGTTCCATCTTTAAGATATTTCACATGGGTTGTCAGTTGGTAGCGGTTAAAGCTGTTAAGTGCATTTTTATGTAAGTCTGCGCATTCCAGCTTTTTTATCACTATTTTTTGGGTATAATTCTTTTTCATTTTACTCACCACACTTTTTTGCTCAAGTAAACAAGAGAAATTTCCTTTTTGTGCAAAAGACTCTGTCGATTTTTAGCCAAGCGTTTTTTCCTCTACTTCAAGGTGTTTTCTTAGATAATAACCCGTATAGCTTTTTGGATTGTTGAGAATATCTTCCAGCGTTCCTGAAGCCACAACCTCGCCACCTGCATCTCCACCTTCAGGGCCAAGATCTATGATATGGTCTGCGTTTTTCACCACATCGAGATTGTGTTCAACCACCAGAACCGTGTTGCCCTTTTCTACAAGCCTTTTAAGGACTGCTATGAGTTTGTGAACATCATCGAAATGAAGTCCCGTGGTCGGTTCGTCCAGGATATAAAATGTTCGACCGGTAGAACGCTTTTTAAGTTCTGATGCGAGTTTAATTCTTTGAGCTTCGCCGCCGGAAAGGGTAGTTGCTGGTTGACCTAGCGTGATATAACCCAAGCCAACATCCTGGAGCAATTTTAGCGCTCGTTGAAGAGGGGGAATCCTTTCGAAAAATTCCAGGGCTTCATCCACTGTCATGTTCAAAACATCTGAGATGTTCTTTCCCCTGTACGTAATTTCAAGAGTTTCCCTGTTATAACGTTTGCCCTTGCAGATATCACACTCTACGTATACGTTTGG
>QNAR01000220.1 GCA_003643975.1 Thermotogae bacterium
GTTGACTTCAACTTCGACTTCATTACTTCCCCTGAGCCCATCGGCGATGATAATGGGGGCTCCCACAACTTCCGGGGTAAACCCGTTCAGTGTAGCTGTCCAAAGGTGGTTAATGGCATTCGAACGACTGCCGCGATAAAGGGTGTTGGCATCTGTAACAAAGGCTTTTGCACCGATAGAGTTGAGCTTCTCCACAACGGTTCTGACAAAATTAGGCCTGATAAAGGCCAAATTTCCATATTCACCGAAGTGAATTTTTATGGCAGTAAAATGCCCTTCTAAAACGGTATTTTGAATCCCGGCTCTATCAAGTAAAACCTCGAGCTTTTTCATGAGGTTGGTGCCGGGCTTTGTAGACAGGTCTGTGAAATACACATTCGCCATCAAGCTCTCCCCTTCCTGTTTTGCGGAATAATTATATCATTTTGAATCAGCATATTAGGCACCTCGAAAGCTTCTTGACTTAGTTTTTTTATTCTGCTATACTTGGTTATCCCGTAAGGGGTATAATAACCTGCGGAGCAGGAAGCAACAAGGAGGAAAAAACTGTGAAAGGTACTGTCAAATGGTTCAACAACAGCAAAGGCTATGGCTTCATCACCAAGGAAGAGGGCGGAGACGTTTTTGTCCACTACACTGCGATCAACGTTGATGGTTTCAAAACATTAAATGAGGGACAGCAGGTAGAATTTGAAATCGAAGATGGCCCTAAAGGCCCTCAGGCTGTAAACGTAACCCCAATTGAATAACACATAAATCGGCCTTTGAAAAAGCACCCGCTGAGCGGGTGCTTTTTATTTTGTTTGAGTTCCTGGTTATTCATTTGCAGCTTCAAAAATCATGAAACTCTCAGGGGGAATGGAAAGCCCCTCCATTTCCAGAATCTCTCCAGTAAGAAGTTCTTTATGATTTCCGGTTATACCTGATAGCCTTTCTGCTTTATCGCCGGGATTGGCGATTATCACTAAAACATCATTACCCATTTCTCTTTTATAGACAAGCAATGAATTAGAAGTACTGATAACGCTATAATCACCTCTGCTCAGCGCAGGATGTTCTTTTCTCAGTGTGATAAGCTTTTTGTAGTAATTTAGAATGCTTTTGTTCCATAGTTCTTCCTTCCATGGCATAGGCCTTCTGTTGTCCGGGTCTTTGCCGCCTGTCATTCCCACTTCATCACCATAGTAGATTACAGGACTTCCAATGAAGGTCATTTGAAGTCCGACCGCTATTTTGAAGAGCTTTTCGTTGCTATAAACTGTTGTCAAAAATCTTTCTGTGTCGTGGCTGTCAAGCATGTTCCACAATGATGTCAAAACCTGTGGAGGATATCTTTTCAGGTAATAGTCAGTCATATTGACGAACTTTCTGGCTGAATGGCCTGCTCTGGCAACATATTCTGTTACAGCATCCCTAAATTGGTAGTTCATGATGGAGTCAAAAAGATCGCCCTGGAGATATACTTTCGCATCCCCCCAGATTTCTCCGACGATTAGGGCGTTTTTGTTGAGCTCTTTTAACGTCGGCCTGAAATGCGATCGCCAGAATTCAGGCTTTATTTCCCCTGCAACATCAAGCCTCCAACCGGCTATTCCGGCGTTGTTGTATTTTTCAAGAATGGTGTTGATATATGCGATCACCTCAGGGTTAAGGACGTTCAGTTTGGGCATATCGCCGTAACCTCCCCAGGCTATGTAGTTCATCGCATGCCCCTTGTATTTTCTGGGTTTGTTTCCCTTTACAAAGTACCAATCGAAATAAGTCGATTCCTTTCCCTTTTCTTTCACATCTTGAAAGGCCCAGAATTCATCTCCTGTATGATTGAATACTCCATCGAGGATCACTTTCTTCCCCATCGAATTGAGCTCAGATACGAGCTTTTTTAAAAGATTGTAATCGCCAAAGTTATCGTCGACTTTGAGATAATCCGCTGTATCATACTTGTGACTTGAAGGGCTTTCAAAGATAGGGTTGAAATAAACCGCATCGATTCCAAGTCCCTCGAGATAGTCCAGATGATTCAGGACACCTTGAAGATCCCCGCCGAAAAAGCCATTTGAACCCAGATTAACATTTTTGGGGTCTGCATACCAGTTCTGGGAATCTTCAGGATCGTTTTCGGGGTCACCATTGGCGAACCTCTCTGGAAAAATCTGGTAATATAGTGCTCCCTTTGACCATTCAGGGGTATCAAAATAGTCCACAGGAAGATCTTCCTGAGATATGGAAAAGGAGGTAACGGTGCTATCGGAAAGACCATTGGCACCAAAATAAAGTTTTTTATCACCTTTGGAAAATTCAAAGTAAAAATTCAGTTTTTCGATATCTTGAAGGTGTACCCTAAAATAATCATATCCATCGTAGTTTCTAAGGAGATTCATTTTTATCTTCTTCCCGTTAAATATGAGAAAAGTTGAATTAAAAAGCCTCTCCACTACCGGAAAAGTGATGAAAAACTCTCCTGGTTTTACGGGATTAAAGTAATCTCTATCCCATATTTTAAAACTAAAATCCCCTTCAGATATGCCAGAAAAATCGGTCGGGTTCTTTACTTCAATTATGTTCAGAATATCTGTGCCTTCGGATTGGTGATTTTTGAAAGGATCGGTTATTCTTTTACCGCTTTCTGTTGATAAATAATAGTGGTAAATCCCCGGTTTCAATTCGATTTCCGCATACCACCAGCTACCAGCAGCCTTTTCCATTTTTATGGGTTGCCAACCGTTGAAATCTCCAAAAATATATGGCTGTTCAGTAGAGCTGATGAAAAAATCTGTTGATAGCAGTATCCCGGAAAATATCACGAGAAGTAATAAAGTCAATACTGTTTTACTCATTTAAGCCCCTCCAGTTTTTGTTTTGATGCAAAGGCGTTGATCCACCATACACCTAAAAATATCATAACTGCCCCTATTATGCCCGGCGATGTGAGTCTCTCGTTTCGAAACACGAA
>QNAR01000221.1 GCA_003643975.1 Thermotogae bacterium
ACCCAATATTCATAGCGCTTCCTCGTGATCACCATCAAGATCATACATCCCTCAATGACGAAAAAATAGAGAAGCGGGTTCAAAAGCATTCTTGCTAAAATAGCCACAAATAGTATGATGAGCGCAGCCATAAAATCACCACTTTCATTTTCCAACGCAAAAATTCTTGAATATTGTGTCCAGCAAATCTTCCTGGAGGTGCTTCCCCGTAAGTTCATCCAAAATTTTGATCGTTTGGTGAAGTAAAGAGGATATGATATCCATTGTAACACCACCGACCAGAGCCTCCAGGGTTTCATTGAGATAATCAAGTGCCCTATTGCTAAGAGCCTTTTGCCTTTCCGTGATAAACAACTCGCCTTCATAAGGGTTCGATAGATCAGCCGTTTTCTCAAGCATCTTTTTTTCTAGGTCTCTCAATGATTCTCCAGAATTGGCGCTTATACATAATTCAACAGCTTCATGACATTTCGCTAGATCCAGTTTGTTGCCCAACAGAACGTATCTTTTCAATCTGGGCTTGATCGATTCAAATAGCTTTAGGTCCTGCTCAGGATCGGTCAAATCAACCATGAAAATCACCAGATCGGCTTGCTCGATTTCTTGTTTACTCCTATTTATCCCCAATTTTTCAATAGGGTTATCTGATTTTCTTATCCCGGCCGTATCGATTATCCTGAAATACGTACCATCGATGCTAAGTGCTTCTTCAATGGTATCTCTGGTTGTACCGGGGATATCGGTAACAATTGCCCTGTCTTTTCGAAGCAACGCGTTCAAAAGAGTTGATTTGCCAACATTTGGCCTGCCGGCTATCACAGTTCTTATCCCTTCAGTGAGGGCTATCCCGTTTTCTCCGTGTGCTACCAATTCCTCAAGGAGCCTTTTTACCTCCATGAGCAAACTATAAACTGCTTCGGTTGAAGCTTCTACTTCGCCGGGATAGTTTAGCTCTACTTCCACTTCAGCCATGGCTTTGATTAAAAGTTGCCTTATGGCTTCAATACTATGCCCAAGCTTTCCCTGATAGATAAACGATGCAGCTTCATGGGCTTTTCGCGTTTTTGCATTGATGAGGACTTCTATTGATTCAGCTTTCAACAAGTTCATTTTACCGTTCATCACGGCCCTTTTTGTGAATTCCCCGGGCATAGCTTCTCTGAACCCTGCTTTGAAAAGCGTCTCTATGATGAGCTTGAGAACCATAGGGCTCCCGTGTGAAATGAACTCAACCATGTCCTCGCCGGTATATGACCTGGGCGCTTTGTAGAATACCACTGTAAGCTCGTCTATCAGCTCGTCCCCAACAGTGAATTCAGTCAAGTAAAGCCTCCAGGGTTCTATCTTATTCTTATTCAGCTTTAAAAAAGGCATAACCCTTTCCAATACGTTCATCCCGGAACATCTTATAACGGCGAGAGCTGAGAAGCCTCTTGGTGTTGCAACGGCACAAATAGGGTCAAAAATCATCTTTTCCATCTCCCGATAGTAACTTGCGTAGTGTTTTCATGACAGAGTTTGGTTCAATACCATATATGAAAACCGAAGATTCCCTTTCGTTGTATATGAGTTTTAATCGACCCGGGTTCAGTGTTTCAAATCCTCTGGTGTCTTTAAATTCAAGCCTTATGAATTCCGAGTTTCTGTCGTAATCTATGAGCCTTATACCCATGCTGTGGGCAAACAGCCTTATTCTCGCAACTTCAAAAAGCGACTTTACTTCTTTTTTTGGTGGACCAAACCTATCGCTGAGTTCTTCATATAGTTCCCTCAGTTCCGCCACACTTCTGGATGTGGCAATTCTTCGGTATATCTTCAAACGTTCTATGGAATCTTCTACATAGGAATCTGGAATTACCATATCATAATATATCCCTTTTATTTCTGTGTCAATGGTTTCCTCCACTTCAGGCTTTTCGGGGAATTTTCCCAGGATCTCTCTTGCGGCTTTTTCCAGCATCTCATGATAAAGATAAAGCCCAATAGAGGAGATATTCCCCGACTGTTCGCTTCCCAGCAAGGCTCCTATGCCTCTTATCTCCATATCTCTCATTGCGAGTCTCAATCCACTTCCAGGACCCGAAAATTCCTTCAGTGCTTTCAATCTTTCTTTGGATTGAGCTGAGAAATTCTTAATATCATAGAGAAAATACGAGAAAGCCCTTCTGTTGCTTCTGCCAACACGACCACGAAGTTGATATAGCTGCGCGAGGCCATACCTTTGTGAATCGTCTACTATCAAGGTGTTGGCTCTTGGAATGTCTACCCCGCTCTCTATTATCGTTGTACAAAGAAGCATATCGAGGTTGCCACTGTAGAAATCGCCTATTACCTTTTCGAATTGCCTTTTGCCCATTTGTCCATGGGCCATTCCAATGGATACCTCCGGGAGCAATTTCTTCAAGTCCTCAAAAAGACCCGCTAATTCCTGAACCCTGTTGTGAACGTAGATCACCTGGCCACCTCGGTTTATCTCCCGCAACACAGCCGTTCTTATCAGCTTTTCATTCTTTGGCCCAACGTAAGTCTCCGCCCCTACCCTACCAACCGGTGGAGTCGCAATAATCGATAGTTCTCTAAGACCAGATAACGCCATATAGAGAGTTCTGGGGATAGGTGTAGCACTCATAGAAAGCACGTTTACTTTCAACCTCAACTTCTTAAAGTGCTCCTTTTGCATCACCCCGAAGAGCTGTTCTTCGTCTATTATCACCAAGCCAAGATCGTAAAATCGAACAGAATTTGACAGAAGACTGTGAGTGCCAACAACCACATCTATCGTGCCCTTTTTCAAGGACTTAAGCAGGTGTTCACGCTCTTTTCCGGTGGTGTAACGATCCAACAACTTAACCGAAACCCCCAGAGGTGAAAGCCTGGAATTGAAGCTCTCAAAATGCTGTCTGGCTAATACAGTAGTTGGAACAAGTACCGCAACTTGCTTCCCGGATGCCA
>QNAR01000222.1 GCA_003643975.1 Thermotogae bacterium
CATTGGAATCGTTCACTTCAAGATTTTCGTCAGAAAGTTTTGAAAGATTCATTATTCCCCTCACGGTAACCGGAATTATCATCGTGTATTTTCCAGACAATCCTGGGAGCATGCTTTTCTTTTCTGTTTCATAAACTTGAGTGATTGTCAATTTGGCTGTACTCAGCTCTGGAACGCGTTCTATTCTGTTAATTATGGAAGTGCTTTTAATATTTACTTTTCGAGTTACGCGGTAGAGCAAAAAAAGGAGGAATATCAAAGCTGCCCCCAATATTAAAATCGTTATTACCATAATGTCTCCATCTCCTTTCCACTGGTTGAATTATAGCGCAAAAGGAAGATATCTTTGACGTCGCATACAATAATCATACTGGGCAGAAAATCCTTGTGTTGAAAAGGAGTGTTATGGAAAAATAAGATAGTTCTACACGAAATATGCCAAAAATATGAATTATAGGCTTTTAGTTTCTCCAACGTATATAATTGGCTTCGCTTTAGGCACAATCTCTATTTTCTGTATCGTCACTTCGCCAGGCTGGATATCGAGGGAAATGTAGTTGGTTTTAACAACAAATCCATTAGGAATTTCAATTTTGTCTAAAGTTATTGTCCAGCATCCTGGCTCAAGTTCATAAAAAACAAAATTACCTTTTTCGTCAGTGGTTGTATATCTGATTTCACCTGAAGTGTTTGTGAGCATTATAGTAAGCTTTTTGTCTAACTTTGCCGGTACCAGCTTATTATCGCTAAAAAGTGTCTTTTGATATTTGTACAAGACTACTGTGCCTTTCAATTGAGCAGCGGGAACAGCTACAAAATCTATGTTTTTCTTCTCTCCATTTTTGAGCTCTATTGTCTGTGAAGAATAACAGATGGGTATCAGAGGTTTAGGAAGGCTTTCCTTTAAAATGCTAACGTAGTACTTGCCATCAGAAAGACTTTGGAAGCTGAAGTACCCTTCTGAATTGGTGAGGACTTTCTTCTTACCATTTAATGAAACAACAACACCGGTTAGAGGAGTGCCATCGTGAGTGCATACCTGACCTGATATCTCTCCAGTATTTCCAGGATATCTGAAAGGGTTTGAAAAAGGGATTGAAAATGTGAAATGATAATCAGCGTCGCTTTGGTAACTGGAAATATTCTGTAAAGAAAATTCTAAAACGCTTCCTTGTGGTGAACTGTATTTCATTGAGAAATCTGCCGTTGTAGAAACATCACCATTTTCAAAATTAAACCCCAAATCAAATGAAAAATCTACCAAACCATTCAATGAAGAATCGTAGGAGAACTGCAAAGAACGTTTCTGAGAATGACCAAGGTTGGATATTTCTTCTTCATGAAGGATACCACCTATTCCGAATTCTCCAACAGGGGATTTCAGTTGAAGCAACGCTTTTATATCACTTTCTGTATCAAAATCAGAACAGGAGGATTTAGCAAATGAAACTGAAACCGAAAGAGAGCTTCCCCCGAAATAATAAGAAGAAGAAGTGTCCAATAATATAGAGCTTTCCCGAATAAAGCCATCTTCAAATTGGGTTTCAAAACTCAGCCCAATATCATAATTTTTTTTAAAAGTGGTATGCTTGAATCTTGCGATCCATGTTTGAATGATTTCTTCTGGGGGTTCGGAATTAAGCGTATATTTGAAAGAAAACGTTGTATTCAACTCCGGCATATAGTTAAATAAAGTTGAAGCGTTGTAAGACTTTACACCCTTACGATTTTGCAACGATAGTTCTGCAGTAAGGTTCAAATTCGGATAAGAGAGCGTTCCGAGGAAAGAAAAAAGTTTCCTATCTATTAAATGCCCTGTAAAAGAAGATTTCCATTTTTGGCTGAAAAATAGGTGGTCATATTTCATGGAATGTTCCAGCTCAAAGCTGGTAGTATTTGAGGAAAAAAGCGCATTGCCATTAATAGAGTAGAAGTTTTCCAGTACTGTTCCTGACCGCAAATTCAGAAAAAGCGTGTTTGTTACCGGCTCAAGAAAAACGCCAGAATCAAGAAACGAATTCTCATTAGTCTGAAGAAATGAAACTCCAAAAAGCCCCTGAGTATTGCTGAAAGTTTCTATGTATTGATCGCCAATTGTAAGTCTAATACCCCGCTTTTCGAAAGTAAACAAGCCATCAAGTTGTGATTCTGCCATGTTTAGGTTGAAATAGTAGCGTTCATTAGGGGAAACTTTTATAAAATTTTTGCTGTTTATTCTGATATTCCAACCAAAATTTTGGCCATAGCTAACTTTAAACACCGAATCAGGTAGAACTCTTGGGCTTTGAATGCCTTCAGAAATTATTTCAATCTGGGTCCTAAAATGGTTGGTAATCGTTTTTCCCGTTGGTGATGTTCCAAGAAGATCAATATTTAAGAAAAGGGAATCATCTTCAGGTGCCTTCCCGGTTATCTTAATTTTTTTACTTTCAAAAGGTAATAATTTAATTTGAGAAGGCTCTAAACTTATGAAAACGCCTGAGTGCGAAGTCAATTTTATATTTAGCTCTGCATTGCCTGCATTAAACACAGTGAAGAAAAAGCTGAACTCGCTATGAGAGATAAGGTATTTTGGCACAGAAGAATCGAGAATTTTAAGCTCCAGATTTGGCAAGATTTCGATGTTAACCTCTTTTGTAATCACAGCCTGGCCAACTTTTAACATATATTTTATTGTATATAACCCGGGCAAAGAATTTGCAGGTATGTAAAAGCTAACAAATCTGACAGTGCTTTCATCATATTTGAGATGGAAATTCTCCGGCTGAAAAATACATTCCCAGCTTTCAGGCAACTCAATGGCTTCACTAACTTCGACTTCTTCTTTTGAAAGGCTTTGTACAAATACCGTGAAAGTGTAAACAGATTTCGGTGAGAGCGAGACATGCTCTTTCGCATTTAACTTTGCGGTTATAGGGAAATCGCCTGCAAACAACAGACTTCCA
>QNAR01000223.1 GCA_003643975.1 Thermotogae bacterium
CCCAAAATATCTTATATTCATGACTTGATTTCAAGACTGGATATAGAAGCACATCCATTACTTCGTGAATATTACATAAGAAAGCATATTGGTAAAATTTGTATAGCCGAAAACAATGTTATTTTCCTGGAAAAACTCGGATATATTCATGACTTGGTTAAACTTGACTATACCCTCAGAGGATTGATCAGGAAGTACATAAAATATAACAGTCATACGTTTCATGATTATTCGCTTCGGAAGGAATGGCTAAATCACACCCAATTTATTTGCAAAAATGAGTACAGCAAAACAAAAATGGAAATCTACAATGAAGCTGTTAAGTGGGTCAAGGATTACCGAAAGAATTATCTCAATTCTTTTTTTGATGAAACAGCCAAAGAATATATAAAAAAGCATGATCAAAGATTGTCTGAATTTACCACCAGGAATAATTCAACTGATTTGGATTACGTTGAAGAGGAACTCAATTTATGGAACGCAGTATTGTCTGATATTCAAACCGTAAGCCAGTCACCAAACCCGAATACGACAATGCAGGATTCATTATCCGGCTTTAACATTATTTCGGACGTCATGAATGCCATAGCGCACATTGGTTACAATAAATTTTGTTATACAACCAAAAGAAAAATAACGTTTTTAGAGAACAGGAAGGCGCAATCTGAAGCTGTACAAATAGCATCAAAAGCGACTTTTATACCAAATGATGAACACATTAAAGATTGGATACTTCATGATTATATATCCAAATTTAAAGAAACTGAAATAGGCTTATACAATAAAGGGTATATCGATAATTCGTACAAATGGAAAAAGAATAAAACAGACCTTATTGATTTTCTTTTTGTCATCAGCCACCACAAGTACTTTAAACGAATTGTAAAAGGTAAATTAATAAAAGAATTCCATAAAAGGCACTTCATCTCTGAGCGATATGGTTTTGGTAAAACTGGATTATCTGAAACAGCAAAAAAGCACAAGCCCAAATTGGAAATCGCCTTGATTCCATTCTCCTGGATTAATAGATTGGATTAATTGCCAATGTCCCTTTTTCCCCCTTTCAAATACCCTTTAGTATCCCTATTATATTTTTAGATTGCGGTTATACAGCTTAATACAAAGATTCGAGCATCCCCTTTTCGACTTTGTTTTCTATTCCTTCCTTTCTTTGCATACCGGCATTAAAGGAATAGCTATTCCATTTCATTCACTTAAATATATTGAATAAATGGAAAAATTACAAAGTATTTATGAAAGGTTATCAAATATTGAAAACCTCCTGCTTTCGCAAAAAACAGTATTGAATTTTGATGAAGTTGCAAAGTTTACAGGACTGAGCAAAAGTCACCTTTACAAATTAACCTCAAGGGGAAGAATCCCTCATTACAAGCCCAATGGCAAGTTCATCTTTTTCGATCGGATTGAGATTGAAAAATGGCTGCTAAGGAACAGGGTAAAAACCATTGATGAAATTGAAGCCGAAGCCGCCACTTATGTAACATTAAACAGGAGGGGAGGAGGTAAGAAATGAAACAAATAAAAGAAGTCCGTGTGTTTCTAAACAACACAAACCAAGGTGATAACGGTAAATGTACGAACAGAAAACGAATCCCGTGCGATGAATTGGCATATAAATGGAAATTTCCTGCTCATGCTGTTTTATTGGGAAGGAGGTTAAAATGAGTAGCAACGACTTTCTGTCTGGTTTAGAAAAACACATCAAAGGTTTTTCAATTGATGGCATAATAAACGAATTACCCGGACTACTTCAACGGCCCTGCAATTTTCTCGTCGATGAGAACGAAAAAGAAGTTTTCCTGATAGGTGCATTAGGCGCTGTAAGCGGTTTCCTTCCCAATATCAAGGGATTGTATTCAGGTAAATGGATTTCCCCTAACCTATTCGTTTATGTGCTTGCCGGATATGGTGGTGGTAAAGGGAGCCTTGATTACGCCCGGGATCTTGGAACAAAAATACACCAGGCCAAAAGAGATGAAGCCAGACAACTGAAGGCAAAATACCTGAAGGATTTGGAAGCATATAAAAAGCGCTTGAAGGAATACAATAAAAGTGAAAATGCACATGATGAACCGCCGACAAAACCACCTAAACCACCAACTTTACTACTCTACATCCCTGCCAACAATTCCAAAAGTGGAGTATATCAACTGCTTGGGGAAAACGATGGAAAAGGAATAATGTTCGAGAGTGAGGGCGACACCCTTGCCGATGCATTAAAACAAGACTACGGTAGTTTTTCAGATACATTAAGAATGGCATTTCACCACGAACGCCTGGCTTTTTTCAGGCGGGGAAATGATGAGCTGGTTGAGATAGAAAATCCTGAGTTATCGGTCGTTTTATCCAGCACTTTCAATCAAATGAAAACACTGATACCTTCTATTGAAAATGGTTTGTTCAGTCGGTTCCTCTATTATGAATTAAAGCAGACCATCAAATTCACCAATGTTTTCGACAACAAAAAACAAGATTACCAGCAGCATTTTGAAGATGCGAGCATAGCTTTTAAAAACATGTTCGATATTTTGGAACAACTGCAAACCCCAATTTATTTTTGGCTAACCGAAGTGCAGCAGCAAAAGTTTGTTGAATTATTTGATGCGAAAAAAAGCAAACTGATTGATGAAATTGATATTTCAATGAGTGGAACGGCCAACCGCTTGGGAATAATTGCCTTCCGAATTATGATGATTCTCTCTGCACTTAGGGCATACGAAGAAGGAACATTAAACAATTCCATTAGATGCACGGATACCGATTTCAACAACGCCTTAAGAATAGTTGAACGATTGGAAAAACATGCAAGAACGGTCTATGAATATCTTAATGGACAACCTGAGAAGAAGAAAATGGCTTTTGAGTTAAAGAACATGGGGACCTCTATAAGAGATATTGAAAAGG
>QNAR01000224.1 GCA_003643975.1 Thermotogae bacterium
ATTATCGAATATTTAAGCACCGGAACCCTTACTTCTACCTCACTAACAAGCGCCTTCTCCATAGGGTTAGTGATGAATAATGCAACGCACCCGCTTAACAAAACCACAAGAATGAAAAGAATAAATAGGCTCTTCATACATAAGCCACCTTGCTTTTTTCAAAACAATTATACAGTTTTTGCATAGATACTCCCACCAAGCTTTTTATAGGCAGTATAAACGCTTAGGATTTACACGCTGCAAGTGATACAATTTCAAAAAGCTTTTACAAACCTTTTTGGAGGAATAACAATGAAAAAAAATCTCTTTCTATGGTTCTTCATTTTAATCGCTCTTGTTGGTCTTTCAGAGTCTGCAGATTCTTTAGAGCATCAGATTAACTCAATTAGCGAACTCAACAGGGCTTATTCCAAAACACTTCAAAACCTCATTGACCACACCGGACTGTTCAAATCTGGAAGTGATTATTTTTATGATGCTTTATATTCCAAAGATCCACTTTTGAGTCGATTACAGAACGATGTGTCAAAAGTAGTTCAACAAATCAACAATGCAAGGAGCAGAGGAGCTTCCAATGAAGAGCTTAGAAAACTTCAATTAGAATATCAGAATGCAAAGCTCAGGGAAAACAAGCAACTGATAGCACTTGTAGAATCAAATCTGTACAATTCTATAGATTACGTTGCATCTGAGGGCTTAAAAGGTTCTCTGGAAACTGCAACAAAGGTTATTAACGATGTACTCTTAAATTGGAAAAGCATTCTCGAACCGCTACTTGAGGGGGATTTCGGTGGTGTTATCAAAAATGCAATTCTTCAATTGATAGACTCAACGTACAAAGTAACCTTTATCGACTACTGTAAAAGCGACTATGGCGCCACTGACAAAATCGCAAATTACTGGTGGAAAACTTATTTTGTTAACCCCTTTCAAAATTCTGAGGAGAAAAAACTCCTCGATAGGGTGCTTACAAAAGCTTCTGACGACTTAAAAGAAAGGCTTAAGAGCAAACTAACTGAAAGGCTTAAACTTGAGATTTTAAACAAAGGTAGCGAGCTAACAAAAGATGCGATTGAAGAAACTGTCAAAAGCAAAGCCAAAGGAATCTTAAAAAACCTTATCGAAACACCTTCACTTATCGTGGAACTTTTCGTAAAATACTACAATGTTGCAGATTTTCAACTCATGTTCAATGATCTCGCGGCAAACGAAATCATTTTTATAAAGCAAATTAGGGAACTTATTGGAAACGATGAGTCTGAAATAAACAGATGTTATTTTAATAAGGCATATTTTCTCACAAAGAGAAAACAGTCACTGAGTAAAAAACTTCCAGATATAAAGCCGCAGCATTCCACGAAGTCGATAACAACCAAGGAAGAAATAATGCCTGAAAAAATCATTGAGAAAATCCAGAAAACCGTGAGCAAAGAAGATCCTGCATTGGAAATTAGTACCATTGAATCAATTGAGAAACAACTGGAAACAGTGAATACCTCTTTACCGGAGAAAACCATTCCCCTCCCTGATAAATCAGAACAGCTTATTAAAGAGCTTTTTGCAAATCTGGAAAATGACGAGATTTCATTGGGAACTTATAAAGCCGAAGTCCAGCAGGTGATAAATCTATACAATTCCTCTGTTGCTACGGTAAAGAACAAGATAACGAAAACACTCAAAATGGAATATGAAAATGGGAATTTATCCTGGGAGGATTATAACAGTAAAAAAAGCGAAGTAGAAAAAAATGCCAATGAATATATTACCTTGCTAAATGACCAACGTTTTGAATACGACATGAAAATAAAAAAAGCACAAAGCGCTTTCAAAGAGCAATCTTCAAATATTACAAACTCAGTGGATATTGAAAATGAAATAAGAAATATAGATAACACAATGAGAGCGAAAATCGAAGATTTCAAGGCGCTCTATCATAGTAAAACAAGCCAATATGTTCCGCAATATACGTTTTCCAGCTTTTCCCAGATGATCAACGCTTTCAGCAGCAAAGATAATGGATTTGGGAAAAGCTTTGTTGACAGCCTTTATTCAAATTCCCCTAGCATTTTTTTGCTTGAACACGGAAGCTGTATTGCAGAGAATCTCCTTGCCCTTTTCTATGAAGAAAAGCAACTGACTCAAAATCTCTTGGATGCAACGAACAAATTGTGGGAAGATCTCTTAAAGCTTTTTAGCAACGTACCAAAATATTATTATACAAACGAATATGGCGAGAACCTCCTTGTCAATAGCATCAATTCTATACAATCTTTAAGAAACTCATTGTTGAATAGACTGCGAGCATTAATGGATTGGAAAAGCCCCCTTTCTGATTGGATTTATCTTTTAGAAGAGAAAAACACCAAAACCAAAATTTATTTAGAAGCCCATTTCGTTTTTCAACAAGAAAAATTGGGATTGTTTGACGAATTCTCACAAAGACTCGTAGATGATTTCGATTCACTTGAAAGTATATATCTGAAAGCATGGATTGAAAGAATTGAAGGCATGTGTCAAACGTTGGTGGATATGTGGCAAGAGAAGTTCACACCTGATACAGCAGAAGAAAAACTCAAGCCTCTGGTTTTGTCAACGAAAGACGTTGATACTCAGTATCAAAACTGGCTTCAACTGCGGGAGGAACTATCACAGCTTAGCAATGAAATAAATAGCATAAAAAATTACGGGGTATCCTTATTGAATTTAACAGAGTCTCAGATAACTTCAAAATACATAAAAACTCTCATTGGGAAGAACGAAAAATTGAAAAATGAAGCGGCCCATTTTCTGAAAAACTACAAAGAGGCCTCTTTGGATGATTACCGCCATGATCTGAAAAGCAGGATAAGGGATTTCAGCAATAAAATTGTGGACTTTGAAAACTATCCTGATGATCTCATCAGGGGTGAAGAA
>QNAR01000225.1 GCA_003643975.1 Thermotogae bacterium
ATAGAATTCAAGCGCTATTATTTTAATTCCATCACAAGCATAATAACGATCCTGGTCTTTTTTTACCTAATATTCTTTGGCATTAAAGCGGTTGGTGGTGGTACGCCGCAGTTTGGCGAAACACTTGATGGTATTATTGTGGGCTATTTCATGTGGCTTGCTTTTATTTTTTCCTTTCAAGGGGTAAGTCGGGGCATCATCGAAGAAGCTCAAAGGGGAACATTGGAACAGGTTTTCATGTCTCCAATATCTTTTGAATTTCAAATGATTTCAAGGATTATCAGTGACTTCGTCTTTAATGTTTTGCTTGCCACTATGCCGTTGATGTACTTTGCAGCCTTTACTACCGGAAGAAACCTGACTTTCGATCCTATCACACTTGTTTACCTTCTTTTGATTGGCGTCATGAGCGCCACAGGTGTTGGAATGATAATAGGAGGCATAGCATTGATCTTCAAGCGGGTTTCGTCGTTCATTGAGATCGTTACCTTTGGCTCGCTCGCATTTACCATGGTGGATCCGAAAAACGTGTTGATGCGTTTCATCCCTATGTCTCAAGCTGCCTATATGATGCGCATGATGGCTCTGGACAAAGTAAGCTTGATGGAATACCCGCTTATTGAACACGCATACCTTTGGCTCGCATCGTTCCTATATCTCTCTCTTGGAATCCTTGTTTTCAGAGCATTTGAGAAAAAAGCAATGAGACTCGGCTCCTTGAGCCAGTATTGATGGGGTGATAGCATGAAGAATGAAGCTATTTTGAAAGTACAGCATCTCATTAAAACCTATCGTAGAAGAAAAACCAGAGAAAAGTTCATAGCAGTCGATGATATTTCTTTTGAGATACAGCAAGGGGAGATTTTCGCGCTTCTCGGACCAAATGGAGCGGGTAAAACAACCACGATAAAAAGCGTTTGTGGATTGCTTTTACCCGATTCGGGTACGCTGGAAATAATGGGCAAAAATATCTTGAAAGAGCGAGGAAGCGCTCTCAAACACATAAGCGCTGTTTTGGAGGGGAACAGAAATATTTACTGGCGAATGACCCCGGTGGAAAACATGCGCTACTTCTCCGGCATACGTGGAAAGAAACTGACAAAAAAGGAAGCGCTGGAAATCCTTGACAAATTCGGGCTCAAGGAAAAAGCCAATGACCTTGTGCAACAACTTTCAAGAGGTATGCAGCAAAAAACTGCCGTAGCTGTTTGCCTTGCAACCGGAGCAGATATCCTTATGTTGGATGAACCCACTTTAGGACTTGATGTGGCTTCTTCCATTGAGCTTCGTCATATTCTTAGAAATTTGGTTGAGAAGGAAGGAAAAACGATTCTTTTATCGACCCATGATATGAATCTTGTTGAAGCGATTGCAGATAGGGTTGCCATTATGAACAAAGGTAAAATTGTGGTATGTGAAAGAAAGGAAAAGCTCATGGAAATGTTTAAGGCGCGGAGATATGTTCTGAAAATATCTGCTAATGGGCAGAATGTTGCTTCTTACCTTGAAGATTCTGGTGCAGTGATAACTAAAAGAGAAGACGGACTTTTAGAATTCAGCATCGATCTTGAAAACCCCAAAAAACTCTTTGACCTCATGGACACTCTAAAAACTGCCGGTACAGAAATAAAATCAATTGAACAGGATACGGTGAATTTTGAAAAGATATTTATGAAGTATGTATCTGAAGAAGTGGAAACATGAGCAAGGCATTAGAAGTTGTTTTCGAACTTGGCTTAACTGCTGTTCCAAACGGATAAATAGGTTATCAATTAGCAAATGCAAATCTGGCGAAAAACTTTAGTACATAAGGAGCAATAAGAAAATGATAAAGAACCTAATTTGGGATTTTGATGGCACATTATGCAACACATATCCATCCATAATAAGAACCTTAAAAGCCTCTTTGAAAGATTTTGGCTATATTGTGGATGAAAAAGAAATATTGTCAAAAGTCAAGATTACTCTTGGGGAAGCCTTCGATTATTACTCAAACAAATACAAGTTGGGTGAAAAGCTTAGTAAGCGATTTGCTCAATATACAAGATTGCCAAAAGAAAGACCTCCATATAACTTTGTGGTTGAGGTTTGTGAGCTCATTATAGACAGAAATGGGGCAAACTACATAATCACTCATAGAGATCGAAAATCAACTTTTGAAATATTGAACTATTATGGACTTGCTACTTTTTTTGAAGAAATAATAACCGCTGATGATGGATTTGCAAAGAAACCAGACTCGGAAGCTTTTAATTATCTAATTAAAAAGTATGGACTGAATAGAGATGAAACTTTAGGTATTGGCGACAGAGAATTGGATATAAAGGCTGCAAAAAATGCGGGCATAAAGTCTTGCTATTTTGATGAATTTGGGATGCCTACCGAGACTAAACCGGACTTGGAAATAAACTCTTTTTTAGAGCTGCTTCAATTACTTGAAAATGGATTGTGAGAAAAATCAAAGCCTTTCACAAAAGTTCAGCAAGGTGTATAAAAGCGAAAGAAAAGGGCTTTGATAAAGCATTTCTCGCTGTTACTACTTAAAAGTTTTGCAAAAAACTAGGATTTCAGGAGTTAATGACTACAATGGGTATTTTATAAAAAAATCTTGATTTAAGAGGATGAATACAAGAAAGAGCGATAGTTAAAAGTTATGAGTTAGGAATTTTGAATTATGGACGGGTCTATTAGGAATTTTGTGTAAACTCTCTCCACCTGTAACTCGGCTCCTCGGTTTTTTAACTCATAACTCATAATTCATAACTCGGTTCTTGATGCACTCGCAACTCGGCTCTTGATCTCCCTTCTCGGCTCTCGGATTCTCGGTTCTCGGATCTCGAATCCCGCAACTCGTCTCTTATCCGCCATTCAATTCTCTTCTCTCAAATTTCTTTCCATTTCAAAATACC
>QNAR01000226.1 GCA_003643975.1 Thermotogae bacterium
GAATCAGCCCATGCTATCGCAGGTGCAATAAGAGAAGCGAAAAAAGCGAAGTTATCACGCAAAAAAGAAGTAATTGTGTTTAACCTCAGTGGTCATGGCCTGCTTGATCTTTCAGCTTACGCCTGAGAACCGCCCCTAAAGGGGCGGTTTTTAAATCTTCATAATCAGTGATTTTGCCCAATCTTGCGCTTTTTTCAGATTTGGTTCAAGATTCATTGAAACATTTTGAAAGTCTATTACGTCTATCACCACACTGGATTCAAGCTCCTTTTCCATAGTTTTAAAAGTGCTCCCTATCATCCCTTCGTGGGTGCAGAAGAAAGCGACTTTTTTTCCTTCAAGAGATACTTTGCTGAAAAAAGAATTCAGGGGTGGTGCGTAGTTTAAAGACCAAACCGGTGTACCGACAATTACAAGGTCATAGTTCGATGGGTTCAGTTCAAAATCCTCCAGAGCTGGTGCTTCATTCATATCAACAGATTCTACTCCCCAGATATATCTGACCTCCCCTTCTGGGATCTCTAATTCGTCCATTCTATCCGGGCTCTCGGCGTGTTGATAGTATCTCTTTTCCGCTTCGGATTTTGTTACCAATCTCAACACATCAGCTTTGATTGTAGAAGCTATTTCCTCCGCTATGGCTTTTGTTCCTTCGTCCATTGAATAGAAAACCACCAGGGCTTTTTTCATATAAGTTCCCCCATTCAATCCCGAAAATCGGGATTCAATATTTTGTGTTCTCCGTAGAGAAGAGGTCTCTCATCATCAAACAATTTCTGGTAAACTACTTCACCAACGAAGATCGTATGATCGCCAGCATCAGTTTTTCCCTTTGTAACGCATTCTATATATGCCAGTGTTCCAGGTACAATGGGTATGCCAGAACAGCTTAGTTCATAATCGAGCCCAAGAAATTTATCCGTATCACTGCCACTCTTTGAGCCAAAAAGGCTTACAAGCTCTTCAGCTTCAGGCTTCATAATGCAAACCCCAAACCGATCCGTCTCATTCAAGAGAGTGTGAGAATACCTCGTTTTTCCAATAGAAATGGCAAGCATAGGTGGATCAATGGAAACTCTTGTAACCCATGCCACCGCAATGCCATTCAGCTTCTTCCCCGCTTTCATGGTAACGACAGTAGTGGTTGAATAAATCTTTCCCAAAGCATCCACTCTTTCACCCCCTCTGTATTTTAGCAGTAAATTTCATGTCATCAAAACAAAAAAACATCGAATTATATCTTGGCTAAAAATATAAGCCTTAACAGCTGTAATGAGGCAGATTAAATAAAACGGGATTAAATCCCTTTTAATGAATTTATACAATAACCACTATATAGATTAGTATCTTACAGTGATATTTTCAAAAGAACCATATGGGCTTAAAAAGCCAATCACAACATACTGTTAGTTCAGTGACTTTTAAAACCCCGTTCTGAAAAGGCTTTCAGAAATATGTTAACTTCTACTTGATTCTCTTTTCCATGAAAAATCTAAAAAAATGTTTATAAAAAATGTATAAAAGCCTGTCTATTATCTTTCATAATTAATGTAGAGTAAAGAGTGCTTATGTATATTTATCATCTAATTCATTATCATTATGGAATGAAGGGCAAGAGCTAAAAGATGTTTTGACAAATAATTCTGGGCAATTTTCTTATAAAGATTACCCGGTCTTAACCTCACGAATTCGACAATTGTGATAGGTTTAAATTGATGTATAAATTTATAGATTAAAGCAAATGATTAATTTTAGGAGGTGTCACATATGAAAAAGGTATTATTTGTACTGTCTGTGGTGACGTTGCTGATCCTTCTTGCGGGCTGTCCCTCGATCCAAAAGGGATACACCCTATCTATAGGCGCTGATTACCCTGGAGCAACTGTAACCATCGACGGTGAAGCCTACACTGCACCAATATCTTTAAATGTTTCAGAAGGTCCTCATGTCATTGAAGTAGTATCTCCTCCTGTAGAGATTGACTATTCATCTAAAGATGTATCACAGTTGCCAGAAAGCACTTATGAATTTGTAGGTTGGGAAGATGGATCATCCGATAACCCCAGAACATTAAACGTAATCGGCAATACCAGCTTAAAAGCCCTTACAGCAACGCGATATCTTGTCTATACATACTCGAACCCCTATGGTTTGGTAAGCATACCTGGAACAGGATTCTACGTTTCAGGATCAACAGTAACTTTCAAAGCTCCCTATGTTGAGGGTTATGTTTTTGACAAATGGTACGTGAACAACGTTGTAGTTAGCACCGATGAAACGCTCCAGCTAAAAGTCGATTCCATGAAAATTGTCATAGGAAGTTACAAAAAAGCCGATTCAAGCACTATTCTAAAGGTAGAAACCGATCCTTCCGCCCTTAAAATATCTGTGGATGGTTCAGAGTACCTTTCGCCAAAATCGATTTATGTCGAATCCGGAAGTAACCACACAATAGAAACTGTTTCACCCCAATATAAGGATCTTTCCAACTATGTCCCGGGAAATGATGTCATGCTTGAGTTTAATTCCTGGGAAGATGGCAGTACTGAGCTCTCAAGATCCGTTGTAGTTAACAGCTCGATAACGTATAAAGCCAAATTCGATACCTCCTATAAGGTTCAGGTTGAAGCTGACCCAGATTCTGTGGTTATCGCCGGTTCTGGCTGGTACTCCTCTGGTAAAGCTCTCAACCTGAGTGCCCCCAGCGTTGATGGTTATCTCTTCGATCACTGGGAAGTAAACGGCTCAATTTCCAGTTCAGAAAACTCCATAGAAGTTTTGGTGGATTCACCAAAACTGATCAAAGCCATATATAAGAAGATAATACCCACAAAAGAGCTTACTGTTCAAACAACCCCCGAAAAGTTGGCGGTTACTGTAGATGGAAAATCC
>QNAR01000227.1 GCA_003643975.1 Thermotogae bacterium
CACAGTCTATGCCTACAGTGTCATGGCGGTCAAGCATGAATGCTATTTTGAGCTTTGTTCCAACTCCATCTGCTCCTGAAACAAATACAGGATTCTTATAGCCCTCCAAATCAGGCTGAAAAAGCCCTCCAAAGCCTCCTATGTCACTTATAACACCGGGGGTTTCGGTGCTCTTGACATGTTCTTTCATCAGTTCTATTGCATATTTTCCGGCATCTATGTCAACACCTGCGGTTTTGTAATCAAATCTCGACATGAAAGTCCTCCTTCGCAAAAGCCATTTTGCTCCTTTCTTTGGGAATATCTATGGGATAGCTGCCGCTAAAGCAGGCTTCACAGTAGTTATCTTCCTTGCCGATAGCTTCGATTAAACCCTGAAGACTAAGATAACCAATGCTATCAACACCGAGTTTTTTTTGAATTTCATTAATGCTCAGGTTGGCGCCCACGAGTTCCTTCTTTGAGGGTGTATCAATGCCGAAATAACAGGGGTACGTAACCGGAGGAGAGCTCACTCGCAAGTGAACTTCCGAAACACCTGCGATACGAAGCTTTTCAACAAGCTCGGTGATCGTTGTGCCTCTCACAATGGAGTCATCTACCAGCACCACTCTTTTGCCTCGCACAATGTTTTCAAGTACGTTCAATTTCAAAGCTACTCCGATTTTTCTCATACTTTGCTTAGGCTGAATAAAAGTTCTGCCAACATAGCGATTCTTCACTAGACCTTCCGCAAAGGGGATTCCTGCAGCTTGGGCATAACCCATAGCTGCGGAAGTCCCGGAATCTGGTACGGAGATAACCACATCTGCCTTTGCAGGGTGTTCACTGAACAAAATCTCTCCAGCACGTCTCCGCGCCATGTAAATATTTTTTCCTCTTATGTTGCTGTCTGACCGTGCAAAATATATGTATTCAAAGATACACAGTTTGTCTTTTCTTGGAAGGTCCACAAAATAGCTTTGAAGCCCATCTTCATCGACAACAACGATTTCACCAGGTTCTACATCCCGTAGTAGCTGTGCCCCAATGGTATTAAAAGCACAACTTTCCGAAGAAAATATCAAGCTATTACCTTTTTTCCCTAAAGAGAGGGGGCGAATACCATTGGGATCCCGGATTCCAATTAGCTGTGTCCTGGTTGCCAGTACCAGAGCATATGCACCTTTGACGATTTTCATAGCCTTTTTAATCGCTTCAACAATGTTCCCCTGATCCAGTCTGGAAATCAAATTCGCTATTATCTCACTGTCAACCGATGTCTGAAAAATCGCCCCTTCTCTCTCTAGCTCCTTCCTGAGTTCCTCTGCATTCACCAGATTTCCATTGTGGGCCAATGCGAGGTTCCCATTCCAGTATTTAACCACGAGCGGTTGGGCGTTGCTGATATTGCTTTGTCCCGAAGTGGAGTATCTGACATGACCACAGGAAATGCCACCCTGCAGCGTTTCTAAAATCTCATCACTAAACACCTCAGCAACCAGTCCCATTCCTTTGTGAAACTCTATGTTTTTTCCAGTACTCACTGCAATCCCGCAACTTTCCTGTCCCCTGTGTTGCAGTGCATACAGGCCATAGTAAGTCAGGCGGGATATTCCGGGATCTTGATCTCCATAGATACCGAATACACCGCATTCATCTTTGAAGCTATCTTTTGGAATTATTTCCCCATTGCACATTTCAAAGCCTCCCGCCATGCCTGTCTAATCCTTTCAAGGGGGGTATCGATTTCCAGTCGGTCGTTAACATAAATACGAAGAGCCTGACCTGTTACAGTCCCTAAGACTTCATATGCCAAGTTTTTTGTATGAGCCTTTTCTATAATGGTTGGTAATAATTCAGCATCAATGCTAATGATAATTCGGGATTGGCTTTCACCAAAAAGCAGAGCATCTGTTCTCATTATCTTGTTAACATGTAATTCTGCCCCAATATTCCCTGAAATGCATGATTCAGCTAACGCCACTGCAAGTCCTCCATCGCTGCAATCATGAGCCGACTTTACAAGCCCATCTGCGATGCATTCAAGACAAAAAGCCTGCACCCTTCGTTCTACTTCAAGATCGAGTTGGGGAACCTCACCTTTTTCTAGACCATGAATCACTTTAAGGTATTCACTGCCTCCAAGTTCTTCTTTGTTCTCACCGATTAAGACAATAACGTCTCCCTTATTTTTAAACCCAGGTGTGGTGATGTGTGAGTGATTCTCGATAAGCCCGGCCATACCTATAATGGGAGTGGGGTAGATCGCGTTTGACTCGGATTCATTGTAAAAGCTAACATTGCCGCTTATCACGGGAATTCCAAGAATTTGACAGGCCTCACTAATGCCCTTTACAGCCTGTTCAAACTGCCAAAATACTTCTGGTGACTCGGGATTGCCAAAGTTTAGCCCATCGGTAATCGCCAATGGTTTAGCGCCCGTGCAAACAAGGTTTCTCGCGGCCTCTGCTACACTGATAGCGCTGCCAATTTTTGGATTCAAAAAGCAGTACCTACCATTGCAGTCTGTTGTCAAAGCAATAGCTTTGTTTGTACCACGGATACTAATTACCGCAGCATCCGATCCAGGAGTTACAACTGTGTTTGTTCGGACCATATAGTCATATTGTTGATAAACCCACTCTTTGCTTGTGATGTTCGGAGAAGCCAGAAGTTTGAGCAACACTTCATTCATGTTTTCGGGTATTGGTATTGCCCTTGATTCAAGCTTTACAAGTTCTTTTAGATATGAAGGAACTTTAGATTCTGTGTGCGTAACAGGGGCTTCAGCCAGTGATTTAGCAGGTACCTGCGCAACTATTGTACCGTTTTCGCGTACTGTAAGCATTTTGTCACCTGTAACGTGGCCTATAACGAC
>QNAR01000228.1 GCA_003643975.1 Thermotogae bacterium
GAAATCAACGTAGTTGGGGGGAAACATCCCGACCTCACTGATTTCAATCCCTTCATTGTGTTTCACAATACCTACGGCGAGGGATTTTCAAACGTCATGATGTCTCTGGACTTTTCCTTAGTACCATTCAAGGGATTCCAGATCTATGGCGAATTCACCATGGATGATTATTCAGGACCGACGGAAGCTGGTGCTCGTGGAAAGCCTTCAGCCATGGCATATGGTCTTGGTGCAGAATATTTCCTTGAAGGTCTTTCTGGTATGTTTCGTATCTCTGCTGAAGCGTACCACATCGATACGTGGATGTACAACAGATGGCAGCCACTGTTAAAAATCACCAATAGAACCATAACAAAATCAGAGCTTCCCGGTGCGAGAGACGCAAATGAATATCCTTTGGGCTTTAAATATGGACCTGATCTCAACGCTTTCTCACTGCTCCTGGAATGGTTGGGAAGCGCTATTTCGGCATCTGTTGAATTTGAGCATTTTGTACAGGGAGAAGTTACACTGGATACTCCATATCTGAACATGAATGAACCCAGCGATGAACCCGGAGAATTCACTGATCCTGAGTCCTGGAGGGGACCTGTTGGCGAGTTAAAAAAGGCGAATATCTTAACTGTCAATTTGAAGGGAACTCTCTGGGGATTTAAGATTGGTTCAGATTTTAGTCTTTATTTCGGAGATTATTTCGAGCAATATACATCCAGGAAAATCACCTATGAGCTAAGACCTTTTATAGAATTTGACTTTTGATCAAAAAATCCATACAAGAGCAGTCAATACTATACCCGATACCAAGCCCACAACAAAACCAAAAAGAAAAGATTTATTTTGTCCCCTCTTCTTTAGAGGGGGCTTTTTTTCTTGTTCCTCCCTGTACCAATCCCTGTCGTATATTCCCATAACCGTTCACCTCTTTCGTAACAAAGGTTCCCCAGTAACGTCTTATAAAAATAACAAGGGGAATAGCAAGCACTATTCCATACACTCCAAAAAGTTCACTGCACGCTATTATTGAAAGGAGTATGATAAACCAGTTTAGCTTTAATCTTTTGGACATTATTCTTGGTGATAGTACCCACATTTCCAGTTGATTAGCAAGAATTAGCAGTAACAAGGCCAGCACAATCCCAATGAGCGGATTTTCACTGTGGCTGCTATAACCAATTACAAGTAGCGGAATAGCGGTGATAATAACGCCCAGAAAGGGAATTAAATTTGTAATACCGGCAAGCAGTCCAAGAAATAGAGATTGACGAATGCCAAAAACAAAAGCCCCAAAACCTATCACAGATCCCACTGCAAGTGCCACGATCAATTGCCCGGTAATATAGCCCTGGAGATCTCTATAGAAACCTTCGAAAAAGCTGGTTACTTCACTACTATCACAGTTCGGAAACAGGGTGCGAACTGCTCTATACCTGAAAAAAGACCGTGACCTGGCAGTTAAAACAACTGAAGCAACAACAAGCAAGATCCCAAAAGTGATCCACGAAGCTATGTTTTTACTTATGTAAAGGCTTGCCTGAAGCAGAATATCTCCAAGCATGGAACCAGCCTTTTCGAAAGTATCGTTGATAAAACTTCCGAAAGGCTCTCTGAAATTGGATGAGAACTTATCGATATCAAGGTCAACAAGTCCTGATTGAAAGCTCTTTACTCCGTTGATGATTATAGGAACCGCAACATAGAAAAGATATACAAAAGTCAAAACAATAGCGCCAAGAGATAGAAGCGAGAGTAATCGTTTATAACCCTTTTTATTTACCATCCTTGCAGGTGCAATGATGATCATTCCGATCAACACGCTCAGGGTTAGCACACGAGTTGTCATTGGGAAAATGAACAAAGAAACAAGATAAGCGATAAAATAACCGAGTATCCACTTTCCACTCCTGCTCATGGCATCCCCACACGAACGAGTAATTTAATGAGCGTTCCTCGTGGCGTTGATTCTTTCTCTATGAGTCCTTTGAGTTCAAGGCTCATCAGTGTATCCAAAGCTGTGTTCTTGTTTATGCCGAGGGCAGAAGCAAGCGATCTGATACTGATTGATACGCCATCTTTCTTAAAAGAAGTATGTGATAGGTAAATGAGCATTAATTTTTCAGTAGAAGTTAGATCCTTTCTTCCTATGAAAGAACTGAATGCGTTTTTTTCATTTATTACAGACTTCTCCCTCGTTCTCTTTTCAGGTTTTAAGAGCTTCTTTTTTCTGTTCTTTAGCTTCCCATAAAATTCATTTTCAAATTCTTCAAGAGCTTTTTCTCTATCATCATTATTACTTCTAACGGTGTTTTTTATCATTGAAGTTAGAGAATCCATATCAAATTTCCTGCTTTTTGACACGTTTAAGCACCCCCTGTGAGAGCCTTTTCAAATCCCTCACAGCCAGAGAGTTAGGAAAGGCCAGCTGTATGGGCTCGCTGATTATCTCGGATTTTTGCACATCAACCGTCCGCCTGATGGGAGGAGTTATATAAGCATTTCCATATAGGTCTATGACGGACTTTTCAAGTGCGCGGGATGGTTGTTCATGCTTGCGGAAGTTGTTGATAACTATACCAAGAAATTCAAGGCTTCTATTGATTCTTTTTTTCACCATTGTGGCTACTCTGAACATTCTATCAAGCCCCTTTAATGCATATTTTCCAGGGCTTACAGGCACAAGAAAAAAATCGCTGGTGACCAGAGCGATGTTTGTCAAAATGCCAAGGTTAGGGGGGGTATCGATGAATATGAAATCATAACTGCTGTGTAGCCCTGTTTCGTTCAAATAATCCTTTAACGAAAAAAGGCTTTGAATACCATTCC
>QNAR01000229.1 GCA_003643975.1 Thermotogae bacterium
CTCGGGTTCATCCAGCATATTGTTGATCATATTCTTGGCCTTGAAAATGGAAGAAACCGCTTTATCAAGCATGTAACAGAGCTTTCAAAAGCCTTTGCTTTAGCTGTTCCACGGGAAGAAGCGTTGAAAATAAAAGACCATGTGGCATTTTTCCAGGCTGTAAAGTCTGCAATGGTAAAACTCCAAAGAGGTCCCGGAGAGCGAAAAATCGACTATGACTCTGCGATAAAACAGATTGTATCAAAAGCAGTCGTTACAGAAGGGGTTACGGATCTCTTTGCATTTTTGGGTTTAAAAAAGCCGGATATTTCAATTTTATCGGACGAATTTCTTGCGAAAATCAGGCAAATGCCTCATAAGAACCTTGCTGTCGAGATGCTTAACAAGCTTCTAAATGATGAAATAAAGACGATAGCCAGGAAAAACCTGATACAGTCAAAAGCATTTTCCGAAATGTTGAAAAGGAGCATCATTAAATATAAAAATCGGCAGATAGAAACGGCAAAAGTAATTGAGGAACTTATAGAACTCGCAAAAGAAATACAAGCTGCAAATAAAAGAGGAGAGAAACTCGGATTAAGCGAGGACGAGCTCGCTTTTTACGACGCGCTTGCAA
Organism: Thermotogae bacterium; assembly: GCA_003643975.1. Classification (GTDB taxonomy): domain Bacteria; phylum Thermotogota; class Thermotogae; order Petrotogales; family Kosmotogaceae; genus Kosmotoga_B. Next base: position 617 of record QNAR01000229.1, read on the forward strand.
ATAATGAAAGTGCGGTAAGGAAACTTGGAGATGAACAATTGAAAGTTATAGCACTGAAGCTTGTAGATACTATGCGAAAGAGCGTAACCATTGATTGGACGTTGAGAGAAAATGTTAAAGCCAAACTTCGCGTGCGGGTAAAGCGTATTCTCAAAAAATTTGGTTATCCACCAGATATGCGGGATGAAGCAGTACAACTTGTGCTTGCGCAGGCGGAACAAATCTGCCGTGATTGGACAGGGTATTGATTTGCATTCTGATAGAATTCAATCCCTTGGCGCTTTAAGAACCAGGACTTTCAAGGGCGTATCGCCCGTATTTTCTATACCGTGGGGAATGTCTTTTGGACCTTCAATGAGCTCGTATTTTGTCAGTTCAACTCGCTCATCACACACAGTAAAGCTGCCCTTTCCCTCAAGAACGAACATGAAGATATCAACCGTAACCACATGTGATGGCAATGTGTAACCGGGTTCAATGGTTATGACATTTGCTTGTGCCGCTTCCTTGTCGTAAATTCTTTTTGCCTTTATTCCTTCTTTCTGGAAAATTATTGGTAATTCATCCATATTGACCTTTTTCATTTCAAAACCCCCTTGAATTCAATTTGCATCTATCATCTTATATCAAAGTATCCACTGATTTCGGTAACTAATGTTACACACAATATCTTTTTATTGAAATCTAATCAGGCATGAAATGATAAAATCTTTACAAGATCACTCAGGAGGTGCTTATGTCAAAGAAGAAAACACAGCTGGAGGCTTTAAGAAAAGACCTTGCCTTTCTGATGGACGATGTTAGTTACAAGCTTGAAGACGCCATTCTCAGGCTCGGAGACCTTATAGAAAAAGAGGATGAGTTTTCTATAAGCCTTTTGAAGAGCATCAAGAGAATGCCTAAAAAGCGCAGGGAACTCGCGGTAAAATACATACAGGCTATCGACTTGCACGATAAGGAGTTCATTAAAGCGGTAGAAAATAGCTGGGGACTTGATGAAGATGATTTTGATGATTCTTTGGAATGGCTTTTAAAACAGGAATTGAAACCATCAGATAAAGACAAATAATCTACTTTCACGAATCCCCAAATTTCGGGAGGTGCACGCCATGGATTACAAGAAAGAACCCGTTTTTAAGAGAATAAAAGCTCACAGAAGCTCAGTAGAAGGAATTGCTGTGGATAGTAAAAGAAAGGTTTTCTTCACCTGTTCCTATGACCACACTATAAAAATGTGGGATTTTGAAGGAAATCTATTAAAGAGCGTCGATTTTCTTTCCGAGACTGGAAAACCAGAAGCAGTCACTGCAATCGCTTTGTCACCTAAGGGGGATTTCCTTGCAGTCGGTTCTAACGCCGATTTAGTCGTTTATTCTCTACCCGAGTTGCAACCCATTTCAAGAAAAAATTTCATGAATATCGGTCTTAAAACGCCGATGCCTGCTGTTATAGCTGAAGTTTCTTCAATAGCCATTTCACCAGATTCAACAAAGCTCATCGTGGGCATAGATAACGGAACAATCAAAATTTTTGAATTCCCTGGATTGGAATATGTTAATACATTTCATCAACAAACTTTTGGACTTGGCATTCATCTGGCCTTTTGGAACTCAACAACGTTTTTCTCAGCGGCTGAATCGGTAAATAAGTGGAACATTCATAATTTAGATTCTGTAAGACCTGAATTTCTCGAACTCCCATATGATTTCAAAGCCCGTGAGATAACTGTAGATCACGCTAAAGACTTGCTATACGCGGCGGGAAGCGGTGAAAGAAATAATATTAAGGCTTATTCATTGCATGATTTAAAACTTCAAAGCTCAATTCCAGAATCACAAACCGTGACAACTTTCAGAGTGTCTCCGGAAGGAATCGGATTCGCCGGCACAAAAAACAGAGATAGCGGAGATAGTTTGAAACTCTGGGATATGGAAAAAGGAGAATTATTAAAGACGTTGAATTGCCCTCTTCCAAACCTCAACTCTTTGGAAATAGCATCAGAAGAGGGCCTTTTGATTTCCACCCACGAAAACGGTTCGGTTATACTTTGGAAATTTTAAATTCATTTACTCCGACAAGGCCGACAGGACCGTCAAATTCCGGACAGCTCCGACAGCGTTTCAAATAAGGCTTACAAAGATTTTTGCTTTGCCAGAGATGCGATACA
>QNAR01000230.1 GCA_003643975.1 Thermotogae bacterium
GTTGAAGTTTATGATCCATTCACCGGATTAACATGGTATGCCACAGAGTTCTGGGTTATCAAAAACAGCTGGAGCCCGTACTGGGGTTGGAATGGCTATTACGTTGTTCCAATGGTTTCAGAAGAGCTATATGATATTTCCGCTACATATGGCTTTGGAATCACACCTTGGATGATCGAATACAGAATGATGTATGTGCCGCTCTTTGAAGAAAACTATGCCCTAACAGAAGATATCGATTTTAATGATGATGGCGATGTGGATGAAGCGGATTATCAATTGCTTATGGATCACATGTTTACTTATGACTCAGATTATGATATTTCAATCCCCAGAGACGGTTATGTAGATCATGAAGATGTTACCAGATTCCTTATGATATGGAATGACGCAGACTGACTTTATTTAAGTTTAAAGGGTGCCTTTTCAGGCACCCTTTTCTTTTGTCAAATTTCTCTGTCTTGCCAGAAATACCAACGTTCCCAGCACTATCATGAAATGGTATGTCAGCAGCCTCCAAAGTGCTACTGCCAGACTTATAATTCCTTTTGGAAGCGTGCCACCCAGCATATAGAACAAGCCCAGTTCCAATGCTCCACTCGCACCGGGGGTAGGAATGTAAAAGGCGACCAAAAAGAGAAGCTCTTGCACACCCCATATTTCAACGAAAGAAATATTCGAAGTGGTTCCCGAAGCACCAAGAAGCCCTATCAAGATGAAATACATGATGAACTTGAAAGTCAAACTGAACGATATGGAAAGCACTATATCCATGAGCATATAATGCGGACCTTTTTTCCAGATGAGTTTCATATAATAATTGAATTCTTCGAATTTTTCAACGAGATGGTCTCTGACTTCTTCGGTCTTGCAATCCATAAATTTGGCAATTATCTTTTTGAGAAACTTTGGTTTTAATAGCGCATCGAGAAATTTCATGAGCATTTTTTTAGAATAGGAAAGGGTAACGAGAAAGATCAATAAAGCAATAGTCAAAAAAGCCCCTAAAAAAGCGAAAATCCCTATTCCAGGAATTTTCAGAAAGGTTTTCCAGTATTTGGGCAGAAAGACCAGAGCTAATATCAGTATGGAGACGTTATTGACTACATATCTTGAAATAACGACAGCGGCGGCGGTTGTAGTTTCAATACCCCGTTTTGAAAGATCATAAATCTGATAGGGCTGTCCACCAGCGGCGAAAGGGGTTAAATTGTTGAAAAATTGCATAAGTAAAATATCCACAAATGCTTCTCTATATGGAAGCTTTATGCCATAGGATTTCAATAAGAGTTTTGTCCTTAATGCATTAATAGATTGGGCGAGCATGTAAATCAAAATAACCCCGACAATCCATAAAGGGGACATTTTGAAAATCAACGTGAAATCGGTATCTCCACCAAAAAAAGCGAGGATAGCGAGAATTACAACGAAGCTGATAATTAAAGCGTAAAGCGCTTTTTTATACGAAAAACTCTGCTTTTGGTTTTCTATCATGGTTCCTCCAAATGTCAAAAATGGCTTTTAGATTATATCATAACCATTGTAGGGAATTTCATGATAAAATTTTTTGATGCGGAAAAAGGAGGGGAAAAGATGAAAAGATTTTTATTGATAATAATTGCATTGCTTGTTATTTCACTGGCGTATGGACAGTTTGAGGGCTTTAACCTGTATTTTGGAAATTTGCATTCTCATACTTCTTATTCTGATGGTCAAGAAACCCCAGAATACGCATATGATTTTGCAAAGGCAGTTCCACAAATGGATTTTCTGGCTGTAACGGATCACGCTCATTACTTTGAGCAGGTGCTATCTGATGGCAGGGATAAATTTGAAGCGATGAAAAAAGCCGCAAGGGAGAACTCTTCTGGAACATTTCTCTCCATAGCGGGTTTTGAATGGACAGCGACAGGCTGGGGACATATCAACGTTTATGAAGCCCCTGATTGGACCGATAGGAACAAATCACCTAATCTTGATACCTTTTACAGTTGGATTGAAAGCAAAAAAGTTCTTGCTCAATTCAATCATCCTATAACCATGTTTGGAATTTTCGACGATTTCAAATATTATCCAAAAGCTGACAAATACATCAACCTGGTAGAAGTGGGTAACGGCAACTGGTCCCTGGGGGATACCATATCGCCGGAAATGTTCAATGCAGTAAGATTGGCGCTTGCAAATGGTTGGCATTTGGGAATAACAGTGGGTCAGGATAACCACAAAGCCAATTGGGGAGCTGCGAACGACTCCAGAACGGCTGTATATTCTCCCTCATTAAAATTGGAGGACATTTTGAATAGCCTCATGAAAAGGCGAACTTATGGCACAGAGGACAATGATATTATAGTTGAATTTTCTGGTAACGGTAAACCTCTGGGCTCCATTGTTTACGACGCAAATTCTTTGAATTTGCATTTGAAAGTAAAAGAAACGGAAGACGATCCAATAGAAAAGGTGGTTATCTATTCTAAGTATGGAATTTATAAATCTTTCGATGCGACTTCAAATATTTTTGAATACAGCGAAGAAATACCCGTGGAAAGCTCTTACGAGTTCTTTTTTGCGTATATTCTTGAAGCCGATGGACAGGAAATTGTAACAACCCCAATATGGGTTCAGAGCTCTTCCAACAAATATCTCTACAATCCTTCTATTTATCCTGCAAATGTAAAACCCGGTGAAACTGTACTGGCAAAATTCGTTGTGTCAAATCTGAACGACTCTTGTGAATGCTTCACA
>QNAR01000231.1 GCA_003643975.1 Thermotogae bacterium
TGACTGTTTCGATCCTCATGTTCAGTTTTTCGATTTTCTCCCTTAGATATTTTATATATACGGGAATGATGCTATCTGATACCTTTTTTTCAACACCCCAGATGTGAACAACGAGATCATCTTTTTTTACAACATTACCGGCATGATTATATAGTAATTGAAAAATATCGTATTCTAATTTTGTAAGCCGAACACGTCGATTTTCCCGTTCAACCTCCCTTAAACTTTCATGTAGTTCTATGTTCTCCAGGTTTTTAACTTGGCCGGCAGTTGACAACGGGCCGAGTCTTCTTCCGAGAGCTTCTATCCTTGCAAGGAGCTCTTCCATATCGAATGGCTTCGTTACGTAGTCATCTGCACCCAATTCAAAGGCTTTTAATCTCTTTTCCTTCGTGTTCAAAACGCTCAAAACAATTATACCCGTGTTGGTACTCCTTTCCCTGAAGCTTGATAGCAGTTCAAAGCCATCGAGTTGAGGAAGCATTATATCCAGAATGACAAGCTCAGGTTTGTGTACTTTGAATAGTTTCAAAGCCTCCACACCTGTTGAAGCGGTGGCTACATTATAACCATAGTGATTCAATTCGAGTTCAAGAAGCTGTCTCAGTGCCTGATTATCTTCGACAACTAAAATTTTCAACAAAACACCCCCAACACATTGATGATATAATTTTTCAGGAGGTGGAAAAATGAAAAAGCTCCCTGTCTTTTTGACTCTGATGTTTGCCGTTTTGGTTTATGGGCAATTTTCCATTGGCTTTGAGGGCTTTCATTTTCATTCTATACCAAAAAATCAACCTTTTGCATTGAGATATGATGGACTTTCTTTTGTATACGATGACTCCCGCGGCGAAAAAATATCAACCGAGGCAGGGATTGGTCTTGGCGTTATAGAACCTTCCTCAGATCCGGAATTTCTTGCGGGCTTTCCCATTGCAATAAAGGGCTTTTATGGTTCAGTTTTTGACACTCAACTTGTTTCTGCTATTGGTTTGAGGGTCTCCAGTCGCATGGGTTTTGTCTGGTTGGCTTTTTCTAAATTGGCATGGGCAGTTTCAGTGAGCCCAAAGATATATATCAGATTCAACAGCGCAGATGTCTTTCTCGGCACTGAATTAGAAGTGGAAGCTTTTGATACAGGGGCTCTGCTAAGCTTGTGGAATATCAATTTCGGGGTGAATTACACCTTTGGAGGAGGTACTGAGTGAGAGAATTAGCACTGGTGAAAGAAGTTAAGAGAAATTATGTGCTCTTGAGCAAAAATCGAACTGAAGCGTGCGGGAGCTGTGCTCTTAAAGATTCTTGTTCGGCAACTGGAACAGCTTCTAAAGAAATAGAGATCAAGGCTATGAAGAATAACATAGATGTCGCTCCTGGCGATTACGTAGAAATCGAGGTTCCAAACTTTTCTGCATCAAAACTAGCATTGCTTCTCTACGGCATTCCACTTGCTGTATTCATAGCGACACTGCTTTTCATGATAGGGCTGGATTTTTCAGAGCTTCTTTCGCTTTTAACTGCCTTTAGTTCCATGGCTGTTTTTTATATAGGGCTTTCAATTTATGATAGAAAGAACAGGGAAAAGTTGATGCCCATAATAATAAGAAAGGTAAGCATAAAAGATGTCTTTACAAAGATCAAGTGAACTAAAAAATATCACAGAGTTGAACAAAGTTCTCAAAAACATAACAAAACACTGCTTTTCGGATTATGGGAAAGAAGCCATAACGAACTTAGAGCCCTTTGAGGTAAATTACCGTTCAAGATTGAGTCGGTCTGCTGAATTGTACAGGTTCATTTTGAAATATGGAGAGCCACCTCTGTATGGTGTATTAAACTTAAAAGCCGAAATACAGCAAGCGGTTAACGGAGCTATCTTGAGTGGGGAACAGCTTTTCAGAATTGCAAAAACACTTGGTGCGATCTGCCAGATAAGGCAATTTTTTGCGCAGCATTCTGAAGAAATCCCGGAACTCTGGACACTATTGAGTCCTTTGAATTGTGAAAGGACCTTAATTAATGCGATTAATCACGCGATAAATGAAGAAGGAGAAGTCGTTGATAAAGCCAGCCCTTTGTTAAGAGAGATCAGAAACGAGCTAAAACAACTGAATAGAACATTACGTTCAAAACTCGAATCGGTGGTTTCAAATTATCGCACTGAACTTACAGATTCCATAGCCTTGACGCGGGAAGGGCGTTATGTGCTTCCACTAATAGCAAGTAGAAAAACACTTTATGATGGGATAATACATGGAAGTTCCAGCAGTGGCGCTACAGTTTACTTTGAACCGAAAGAACTCGTGCCTTTGAATAATCGGCTTCGTATGTTGAAATCTTCTGAGGAAGAAGAAGTGAGAAGGATACTCCGCGAATTGACAACAAAGTTTTTCAAAGTAACAGAGCGCCTCCAACAGGATTTGCATATAATCTCCGAACTGGATATAAACAACGCTTCGGCAATGTATGCTAAAAAACATCGCGGGAGTTTCGTTTTTCCCCATAACGGCAGAAAGATGATGCTTTTAAATGCGCGGCACCCCTTGATTGACGATGAGAAAGTGGTTCCCATAGATTTCACCATGCCTGAAGATGCAGGAGCTGTTGTTATAACAGGTTCAAACGCCGGGGGAAAAACGGTTGCGTTGAAGACCATAGGGCTTTGTGTTCTTATGACCA
>QNAR01000232.1 GCA_003643975.1 Thermotogae bacterium
TCAATTATGGGGATAATAGGCTGTATGCAAGTATTTGACCAGATTTATTTTCTCATAAAAAACATGCGAAATATCACTATTTCCTATTACATTTACAAAAATGCATTTGAGTACCACAATATGGGATACGCCTCGGCAATAGCCATGGTCTTATTCCTTATCATATTGCTCATTACAACATTACAAAGAAAGTTCATAAAAGAAGAAGCGTATTTCTAAGAAGGGTGAATTGCATGAATAAAAAGTGGAAAATAGGCCTGACAATTTCATATGTGATTCTTATAGCCTATGCAGCTGTTTCCCTTTTCCCGTTCATCTGGTCCGGGTTAGTATCTATAACCCCAATGAAATATAAAGATGAACAGGGAATAGAACGCGGTGTGGACATCATGAAATGGCCACCTGATATCAATATCTTTCAATGGCCGCCAAAAGTTTTCAGCGCACCCGCGACAATAGGAAACTACCTCCAAATTTTTCAAATTACCCCTTATGCCCGCTGGATTTTAAATACGATCTTGTACGCGGTCATGGTTACTCTGGGGCACTTGATCTTCGACATGCTAGGGGGCTATGCCTTTGCAAGGTTGAATTTTCCACTAAAAAACTTTTGGTTTACCATGTTTCTCGCGACGTTGATGGTTCCGGGGCATGTTACCATGATCCCAAACTACAATTTGATGGTGAAATTCGGTTTTGTAAACACCTATTATGGTCTTTTTTTACCAAAGCTTACGGGAGTTTTCGGACTTTTTCTCATGAGGCAATTCTTTATGGGTATTCCCCGGGAGTTAGAAGAAGCCGCTAAAATAGATGGGGCATCTATATTCAAAACCTATACAAAGATTGTTCTGCCTATTTCCAAACCAGCCATAGCCGCATTGGCAATATACACCTTTGTAGGCACATGGAACGACTTTCTGTGGCCGCTTCTAATGACTTCTGACAAAAATATGTACACACTGACTGTGGGACTAGACTTTTACAGAACGAGTTATTATACTTTTTGGCAGTATATGATGGCTGCTTCAATTCTCATGACCATACCTATGATAATTATCTTCTTGAGTTTTCAGAAATATTTTGTGGAAAGCAGTGTGTCCACTGGTTTGAAGGGATGATATAATGAACTTTCTTTTTTATGAGAGTGGCAGAAGGACATATTACACTGGACGTGCTAACGGGAAGAATGAGAATATCGGTTGGCATGTAAAAGGTAAAATGGGTGGTCTCTGGATTGATAATACACGTTTAATTTCTTCAATTACTCTCCTAAAAGGGAGCGAAGTACTTGTTTCAGACAAGTTCGTGAACAACATTTATCATAAATCTCTCATATTTGGCGAAACTCAGCTCGAATTCGCAGCTCATCCAAACGAACCTGCATTTTCTGTGCAGCTATCGAATTACCAACCAGAACATGTTCTCAAAATTTGCGTTGATCCCAGCGCAACCTGGCTTAAACATGAAAGTTTTAATCCGGTTCTCAAAATAAAAAGAAAGCGTACCGGCGCAGTAGTAACAATATACCTGAATGCCAAAAGGAAATTTGTTCTTCATACAAACACTTCGCTAATAGGCATACGGGATCGGGAAATAATAATCACCCCGAGCTCAAATCCTTTAACTTGCGTTATTTGTGATCATGGCATTGGCTTTTCCTTTGATGAAATAGTCAATGCAAAAAATAGCTTTTATTCGAGATACCTGCCGCAATACAGGAAAGACATAACATTTTGGGTACAGCTTAACGCGCTGGATCTTTATTTCGCGAGAGAGTCAGGAGAAGGCTATGCGGCAGGATTGCCCGAATTTCCCTGGTGGTTTGGGATTGACAGTGTTTATACCGGCCTGGGCCTTTTACACACTCCTCAGATAGAGCTAGTAAAAGCATCGATTGAAAATCTGGCCAAGCATGGGAATGGTGTAGCCCCCCATGAAGTGACACTAACGGGCCATGTTTATGCCAAAGCCAGAACAAATGAAATCCCAGCCTTTGCTTATTTGGTTACCCGATATGTTTCTCTTACAGATGAACTTTATCTTATGGAACTTGTGGATAGAGCCTTCGAAAAGCTATTTAACATTTTGAACGATGACGGTTATCCTGTTGGCGAAGGGGTAGTCGAAGTTCCAGGAACGTCAAATTTTGCCATGCTTGATACGGCGAGTTGGTTTTACGCTTTAATGCTCGAACTCAATGATACCGGTTTAATAAATCATCTAAGATATAGTGCTCAGGCAAAAGTGTTGCTAGAAAAGTTACAAGGGAATTTTCCGAATATATGGAACAACGGGGAGCTTTTTTATGATGCTGTTTCTGGTGAAAAAAGGCTTTTTGAAGGGCATTTTATTCAGATTTATCCACTGACTTTTGGACTAGTTCCGAAAGAACTCGGGAAAAAGGTTATTAAAAGGATGAAAAAAGAGGGTTTTTTTACGGAAAAGGGTATGATCCATTCTCTGCCTTTGAATATTTTTGAAGCTGGGGAATATGGGCCAACTGATAAAAATTCAATAGTCTGGAGCCTTCCTACAATTCTTGCCTTGAAAGCTGCGAAAAATTATGAGGATGTGGAATTGGAAATTAAAATGCTGGAAGCACTTAACAGTGCCCTTAAAAGGGGAATGCCCGGGTCAATTCCCGAAATTTTGCCTGAAGGTGGCTGTATTGTTCA
>QNAR01000233.1 GCA_003643975.1 Thermotogae bacterium
ATGTTATCAAAGAACCCCTTAATATCTGCTTCTACCACCCACCCTAATGGAGCGAACTGAAGATGATAGGTCAGTTCGCCCGAGGCTTGTTTTGCACTGCGTCCCGGACGGTACCCAAAACTGGTTTCCATGAAGTCCTCTTCATAGATGGTTTCAAGAATCGTCTTCGTCGCATACTGCACCAGCTTATCTTCCAACACCGGAATCCCAAGAGGACGGTATTTTCCCTCCCCTTTTTCAATCCAGCGTCGTTTGACCAGCCGCGCTTTGTAGGCTTTTCGTTTCAGGCGATCGACCAGTTCATCCAAGTTCGCATCGAGCTCTCGCTCGTAATCCACCCAGAATACCCCGTCCACGCCTGCTGAAGCCTTGCGGTTAAGTTGATAGAAACTCCATCGAAGGAGCTCTTTGTTCAGAAGGGTATACAACCCTCCGAAACGATGTTGTTTATCGATCCGCGCTCTATGAGCTATACCGGTAAGAATGGTGTGCATATGTTGTTCAGTCTTTCGTTCCTGCATAGTTCCATTCTTCCGGCGCGTTTATCACGCCGATCCCTTTGCCGACGTGGCTGGATACCACGCCCTGTGTAAGCGGCTCTCCCGCTCTCAGACTACTATGAATCGGTCTGACTCCCCTGACTTAAGACCCATTTGCTCCGCTTCGTTTTCGTTGCTTCGCATACCTCGACATTCATCGAGGAGGTGCAGAGGCCTCCCAAGTTGCCCATCTATCTCTTACTACATGCCACGCTCTCGGACTCCGGCGGTTGCTTTCCCCTGTTGCTCCGGCTTCATTTTTAGCTCCCGATTCATTCATCGGAAACAGCCGCACATTACGGATCAGCCTTACGATCTTCGGGAACGTTCACGCCCTCGATCACCGCATACCATACGTTCTCTCGAAGCTGAATTGCTTTAGGGGAATGCGTTTCCCCTTGCGGCCTGTAATATTCCCTGCATACGCTTAACTTTCTGCCTCTTCAGCAGAATCTGTGGGTTGATTCAGGCTCGGGAAGGTTTCCCATCGTATGAAACAGGGCGATTTTGAGCACTTCATAGCTCCGAAAACCGAAGGCTTTTCTCGTTACCAAATTAACCTTTCGGTTTAAACCCTCCACAACACCGGATGAATACTGCTTTTTTGCTTTGAACCAATTCAGGATCAAAGGCTGGTGGTTGCGAATGGTTTTGACGAATTTTTTGATGGGTTCAAGCCTGGATCGCATGGCTCGACCACACCACTTTTCCAAATACCACTCGGCCCAGTACGGGCTTTTGTAATTCCAGAACAGTTGGAAGCTTTCTTTCAGCAAATAGGCTCGAACGCTTTTCAAATCATAGTCGAGAACATCGTCGAGCTTGACCTGTTGCTTGTCGGTCAGATTTTCCGGATTTTTCAGGAAGCAGTATTTGGTATGCCGCAATACGCTTTCATCATAACCGTCTTGTTTGAGTTTTTTGACCTCATCGATCCGGACTTGATTCACTGCTTTGGTGAGGTGTCCGACGATGTGAAAGCGATCCAATATGTTTAAGGCTTGCGGGGCCTTCTTTCGAATGACTTTGAGATAAGGTGCCCACATATCCGAGCAGATGAACTTCAACAACGCAGTTCGCTTCTTCCCAAATTCAAAGAAGAATCTCAGCAACGTTTTCGTCGTCCTCTTCCTTCCGACATAAAGCAGGCGGCGCATTCCTTCATCAATCTGATAAACCAGCGTGATATATTTCTGCCCTCTTCCATACTGAACTTCATCGACTCCAATCGCCGTGATTCCATCCAAATTCCGGTGAGCTAACCCATAATTGACAACCCTTTTTACGGAGCGGTAAACCGTATCCCAGCAGCTTCCAAAGGTTTCCGCCGTCTCCTTCCACGAGAGCTTCCGGGCCCACTGTGCTAAGAAAAGTTGAAACGCCGTGGTTGTATGCGACTTTCCAGTGGCCCAAGGAATTTTTTCGACCTTCACGCCGCAGTGGGAACAGTTGACCCTCCGCATTTTGTATTCAAAAACAACGCGAATATTCCAAAGTGGAACAAAATCGAACGCCCGTACGCTCAGCCGATCATACACAGAGCCTTCCTTCGAGCAACACGAACAAAGTACAACGCCATTCTTTCGGGGTCGGATTGTAACGACGAGTTTATCCCGAAATTCACCCTCATCCAACCGGACATTGCTATACACAAAAGATTTGAGAGGAAGGCACTTGTTGAGTAGGGTTTCGATTCGCACTGAGCACTCCGTTCTGTCGTTTTAGGGAACAACATGATGGAGACAAAATGCTCAGTGTGCTAATTTTTTTCCACAGATTCGGCGGAAGACCCCACAAAACCATGAGCTATGTTCTGCAGGAGATGCAAGAGGCGCTCCCAAACGTCCCGGCTTTTTTCTCGTTGGGCAATAACGATTCCTATAGCGGCGACTATGCCTTGGTGGATGATGGCGAGTTCTTGCATACCACCGCAGATCTGTTTTTTGAGCACTGTATTAAACAAGAACCGCTCCGGGCCGATTTTTATGAAACCTATCCGGTACATGGGTATTACAGCCTGCGTCATCCCTTAGTCGACAACGGTCGGATCATCGGCCTGAACAGCATCTTTTTCTCCAGAAACTATGCGTCGACGGAATCAAAACAGCCCGGAGAGGTTGAGCTGGATTGGCTGGA
>QNAR01000234.1 GCA_003643975.1 Thermotogae bacterium
GAGAAGCCACGAATATTGGCGGATTTACCGTCCAAGGTTCAGGAAGAAGCGCGATGAAATGAATTGAATTGTCTTCGTCAAAAATCCGAAAGTGCTGACCAGTAAAGTCTTTTCTTATTAACGGTCTTTCAACTGCCAGCGTTTGATAGTTCTTTTATTGCGAGTACGTATGAATGCCTTATTTACTTTCCTTTGTTCTCGCTCTACGTTCCCAGACGAAAAACAACCAGGAAAAAAGCAACATTTGAAAGGTAACCTCGGGAAGTCCCAGCAAATGGTCTATTATCGCAGTTTTGGTATATATCAATCCTTCAATTGACCCAGGTGTTGCCGCTACTGCTCCGATTAGTGTCAACCCCCATAGCACTCCAAAAAGCTTTAGCCATCCTCTTTTACTGTTAATTATGACATTGGAGAAAGGAAAAAGAACCAGAGCTAAAAACGCTCCACGCAGAATTTGTATCAAAGGGGCTGCACGAACGATGGCTGAATCTAAGGAACGAAAATTAGAATATGCTTCAGAAGAACTAAATTGCTCTCTATAACCCATTAAATTCATGAATATCAAGCCAGCAACTAAATAGGTAACAACATGAACGAGGGAAAAACGACCAAGATAACCCCAAAAATCCCTTTTTATTTCGTTTGACATACAAAAACCATCCTTTCTTTCGTGATAAAAATTCAATAAAGACAAACTATAAAGCTAGTATATCAAATAAGATTTCATGAATACAAACGCTGAGTAAAACCAAACATTTTTCTAAAGCGGCAAGTTTGGCAAATGTTATAATTTTTTAGAGGTGATATTTATGGCCGATAGATCGCTGGATTGGTTTAAGCAAGCTAACAGAGACCTTGAACATGCAACTGAAGCAGCACAAAACAGAAAGTACGAGTGGGCTTGTTTTGCAGCCCAGCAGGCCGCTGAAAAAGCCGTCAAGGCATTGCACCTATCTCTAGGCCAGGAAGCCTGGGGACATATGGTTAGCAGGCTGCTTCGTGAGCTTCCTGAAAATGTTGAGGTCACTGAGGAACTTATAGATAAAGGAAGGGCACTTGATAACTTCTACATTCCCGCAAGATATCCTAATGGGCACCCTGAAGGAGCACCATTTGAGTTTTTCGGAAAGAAGCAAAGCGAGGAGGCTATTCTCTATGCCAGTGAGATCATTGGATTCGTCCGTAATGAAATGGCCAAGCAAAAAAGAGATCATTGAAGCATTGAAAAACTGGAGTGATGAATTATTCAATGACAGCAATACCCTTGCAGTTGGTTATTTTGGTTCATACGCTCGCGGAAACTATGGTGTTGGCAGTGATCTTGATGTTATTACAATAATAAAAGAAACAAATACACCCTTTGAAAAAAGAGGAATCAACCGGGGACTTTTCGCGATTCCCGTTCCGGTTGATTTATTAATTTACACCATCGATGAATGGAGAAAAATGAAAAAAGAAAAATCCCACTTCGCTCTTAAAGTCGAGGATGAAGTTGTCTGGCTTTTCAAGAAAGCTGATTTTTAGTCTATTTCTTTTTATTGAACAGGTTATCAAAGAAAAAGAGTTTTCTAAAGAGCGTTTTTTCTTTATCTTCTTTTTTGGGATTCCAGCTTAGCCAGGAATCTTTCCTTTCCTTACCCTTATCTTCCTTTTCTGGCTTTCTATCGAACCACATAAAATCATCTCCAACGGTTCTTTTTCGAACCATTAGAATGCTATCATGAATACACAGAAAAGAGAAATAATTTTAGGGAGTGATAACATGCTGGCTGTCTCAAAATTCAGCAACAGCCAACAATATCTGCCAGCTTTTTATGCTGATTCGCGTCAACAATACCACCAAGGGATATAATAAATATAAGCCTTTGATAGGGAGAGTCAATATGATGAATACTGTGGTATGCCTTGGTGATAGTATTACCTATGGCAATGTGGGTGTTAGTTACTTCAAAATGTTGAAAAATGAATTCATGGGAAAAGCAAACTTCATTAACAGCGGGATTAATGGAAATCTTTCCTATGATATTCTCAGAAGGCTTGATTCTATAATCGTTATGAACCCGGATTTCATAATTCTTCTCATAGGAACAAATGATGTTTGGGCTACCTATTCGGAAAAGGTCATGAAAGCTTATATGAGAAAAAACAAACTTCCTGAAAAACCTTCAAAAGAGAGTTATGCAAGAAACCTTACTCAGATTCTCAAAAGGTTGAAAGCCGAAACCGGAGCACATATAGGTGTCATGTCATTGCCTTTGATCACTGAAGATCCCGAGCATATCCTTTTTAAAAGAAGCATAGAATATTCCGAATTAATAAAGAAGATAACCCATGAAATGAAATTGCACTATGTTGGACTCAATGAGTGTCAACGTGACTATCTTTCAAAAAGGAAATCCAATCCATTGACTGATCGGGAAATTTCCTGGCGCTTTACGGCTATGATGATGTTCAAGCATTTCTTTTTAAGAAAAAGCTGGGACATGCTTTCACAAGAAAACGGATTCTTGCTGACAGTAGATCATGTCCATCAAAACAGCACCGGAGCTACTTTGATCAAAAACTGCGCTTCAGAGTTTTTAAAGAATTATCTTTAGCATTTTTAAGCACAAGATTTGAATTTTATCCAGCAAAACTTTAGTTAGATAAGTGCTTCGGTTACCGGGA
>QNAR01000235.1 GCA_003643975.1 Thermotogae bacterium
CCTTTTGTGAAAAGAGCGGAAAAAGAAAGCATACAGTTGGCTATTCACATAATAGGAGACAGGGCTTTAAAAGAGGCTTTGAGTGCGTTTTCTATTATAAAAGAGGGTAACCCACTGAAGCACAGGCTAATACATGTCCAAATTGCAACTGAAGAGCAAATAAAACTGATGGCCCACTTAAAGCTAAGGGTTTCTATCCAACCAATATTTTACAAATCAGATAGAGAAATGGCATTTTCGCGCCTTGGGCCTGAGCGCTTCAAAAATGCTTACCCTTTTAAGAGAATGGATGAAGCAGGCATAAGCTTATCAATGTCCACAGATGCTCCGGTTGAAAGTGCCAATCCTTTTCAAAACATACACGCTGCCGAATATTTCTTTGATAGGAAGCGAGCCCTTTATATGTATATGATTTCTGGAAGACTTTTTGAAAACAGAGAGTCCATTTTTCCACTAACTGAAGGTTCAAAAGCAGATTTTTTTCTCTTGGAAAGAGAACTTTTATCAATTCCAAGCAATGAACTGGATGATTTAGAAGTTTCAATGACCATTTTGAATGGTAAGGTTGTATATGAAAGGTGAGTTTTTGAAGTTTCTATTGTAAACTTTTGTAAGAATATGTAACTGATATTTTACTACCATTACATCTTCGGTTAATATTACTTGGTGGTTCGTTTTTTGTTATAGGATGAGGGTTATAGCCTTTTACAAATAAAATCATTCGACTAAGTCATATTGACTTATTTCTATACCTCTTTTTTGAAGGGATGTAACGTCGTTTTGCCTGTCTTATTGCGTTATTTTCGATTTGATGTTAAAATTATTTACAGTAATAAAAAAAGCGGCCTGAGCCGCTTTGGTGGGCTCGGGTGGAGTCGAACCACCGACCGCCCGGTTATGAGCCGGAAGCTCTAACCAAACTGAGCTACGAGCCCGATACTAAAAGAATTATAATACCCACCACGGCTTCTGTCAATAGGTTGGGAGATGATAGAGTGAAGAGAAGCTTAGTGGATCATACTGTTTCCGACCCCGTAAAATACTTCAGTTGTAGATATCCCAGAATACTCGTTATACGTGCTGCCTTCAAACTCCTGAAAGATGGTAAAAGTCTCAGCCAAAAAGATATGGAAGGTATAATCCTGAAGATGTTGAAAAAGAGATGAGAGTTCCTCTCATCTCTTTTTTCTAAGCACTTCACCGATCTTTGGAAGAAAGTCTTTTTTTCTGGACATAACACCATTTAAAACCACGCTGTTGTTTTCATCCAAATGCACTTTAAAAGCTTCTTCGATGATTTCCCTATTTCCTTCAACCCATACTTCGCTTTGGTTTTTTGGGACGTTTGTGAAAAGAAGAAAAGCAACATCAGCCTTTGAATTATTATAAAGATGCTTCAAAGCCTTTCTGAATTCCTCTTGCCTACTTCTAACCTGTTCCATATCCATAACCATAACCTGAGCGATCAAGACATTGTAATCACCTATTACGTATTCTTTGACATCTTTGGAGACGACTTCATAAGGAGCTTTTCCCGAAAGATCCAAGCCTTTGCGTAAAAGGTCTTTGGAGAATTCTTCAAGGTTTATATCTGCAATTTTCGATAATTGTCTGGCGGCTTCTCTGTCTTTTTTCGTTGTTGTTGAAAGTCGAAAAGCCAGAGTATCAGAAACGATTCCACCGAGTAACACACCAGCTATTTGAGGATTCTTTTTCTTGCAGTTTTTTAAAAACCATTCTCCGACAATCGTAGAAGTGCTCCCAACTGGTTCATTGTGAAATCTCACAGGTTTCAAAGTAGTTAGGCCACCGAGTCTGTGATGATCGATGACCTCGAGTAATTCTGCTTGTTCAAGGCCGTCTACCGCTTGGGGCCTTTCATTGTGATCCAGCAGGATTACCTTTTTTCGAGTGTCGTAAAGAAGATTGGTTCTGGTAATCACTCCGACTAACTTTCCGGTTTCGTCTAAAGCCAACGCAAAACGCTCCTTTGATTCATATATTTTTGTCTTTATTTCATTTAGTTTTTCACTTAATTTGGCTGTGATAAAGTTTTTAGACATGATCATTTTAGCAGGCATGGAGAGATTAATCAGTTTTCCTACACCGTAAGGTCCATAAGCTGTTGATATTATCCCGACATGGTTCCTTTTGGCTTGAATCAGTATTTCTTTAGAAGGAACATGGGAGTTAGTTAGTATCATCAGTGTAACTTTTTTTTCCACCAATTTCAGTTGCATTTCAGGATTGTTCCCGACAATAGCCAAGTCAGTGCTTTTCAATTTTTCAACAAAAGTGCTGGTTGAATCGATGGCTATATGGACTTCACCCTTGAGAATATTGGTAGATGGTGACACGAGAACATTGCCCTTTAGAAGCTGGGCTATGGTGTTTACGTTGATTGGGTGTAATTTCAGTGAATCGACCGATAACCGCTTTACATAAGCTCTTGCTAAATGGCGCTCACTGATGATTCCCGAAGGTCTGGAATTGTCATCAACAATTGGAACGACTTTTATATTGTGTTCTTCCATGATTTTGGCAATTTCATATGTTGAGGTTTCTTCTGATGCCACAATGGGGGTGCGCAAAACAAGATCGCCTACTATCGGGTCCACCGTCTTCATGAAAACAGGCGGTTCCACGTCAAAATAGGAAAG
>QNAR01000236.1 GCA_003643975.1 Thermotogae bacterium
AGCCATTCTTCATAATCATTCCAGTTATTGTCTACGACAAGTATTGCAAGATCTATCTTATAAAGAACTCTCTTTGCCCGCTCAACGCGCAACTCACCCAGCTCGCCTGCATCATCTACACCTGGAGTATCAATGACGGTAACAGGCCCTATGGGGTGTATTTCAAGAGATTTATATACCGGGTCGGTTGTAGTACCCGGCTGTTCGCTTACAATAGAGATTTCCTGCCCAACGAGCCTGTTTATAAGGCTGGATTTTCCGGCATTTCGCTTTCCAAAAAAGCCGAGATATTTTCTGTACCCACCTGTTGTCAGCATCGATTCATCACACCCTTCTCGTGCTTCTCAAGCTCTCTAAGGATTTTAATGCTTAGTTTGAATCCCATTTCTTTAAGCCTTCTGGCTGTTTGAAAAAACTCCACTTTAGCCTTTCCTGTGTAAATCATGTAGTCCTTTCTGTATTTTTCTGGTGTGAAATTGCACATTACTACATTGCAGCCAACGTTAAAGGCTTCAAATTGTTTGGCCTCATCTATCGTTCCTAATGCAGTAGTTGCAGGCATGAAAACACGTGGCATGGTAAGTCTGATAGCAGCGTATGTATTCAATGTTAGTTCTGGGTCTCCATGCGGAAAACTTTGAAGTGGAGTCCCTTCTGCGGGTACAAAAGGTCCTAAGCCAATCATTTTTACACCAACACGCTTCATAAAGAGAATATCGTCTGCGATGTCTTCAATGGTTTGCCCCGGTAAACCGATGATGTTACCTGAACCACCGATATAGCCTATCGAGATGATGTAATCAAGCAAATCGACCCTTGCATCGTAGTCATCATCCGGGTGAACTGCTTCAAATACTTTCTTATTGATGGTTTCGTGTTTTAACAAGACTTTCGAGGCTCCTGCATGTTTTAGCTTTAAATACGCAGACTTTGGCAATTCCCCTATTGAAAGCGAAACTGGTACAAAGGTGGTACTCCTTATGGTGGATACTATGTACACAAGCGTTTCAAGATCGTAATACGGATCCTCACCTGATTGCAAAATTATCGTATCTACACCGAGTTTTGCCATGTTTTTTGCCATGGATATAATTTCATCGGGTAACATTCTGTATCTATTTACTTTGTTTGAAGCTCTGATACCACAATAAGCACAATTCTTTTTGCAGTAATTGGAGAATTCAATTACTCCCTTGATAAATACCATATCTCCCATATAATCATGCCTGAAAGCATTTGCCAGTTTAAAGAGAAGCCTTCTTTCTTCCCCTTCTTCAAGGGAAAGGAGATATCTAAGCTCTTCCTTAGAAAGGTCGCTTTCTTCGATGGCTTTTTTAGCTATTTCTAAAAGCTTTTCAAAGCCTTTTTCTTTTATTTCTTCCATAACTTTGAAACGTTTCCTATCCACTGCTTTCCTCCAATAGGCTCCTGATATCTTTTATCAAATTCTTTTTGTTTTTTTCCTTTACCATCTCTCCAAAAATGGCGAATTTGCCTACAGTTACTATTCTTTCAGGTGGAAGAAAGTGCTCATCCCCATAGCCACCTATATAAGCCCAACGCCGACCGTGACTTTCAGCAAGCCACAATTTACAACCCTCTTTGGAATATTCTCTGAGTAATTCGAGTACTTTAGAAATAAAGATCTCTTTCTCCATTGTCCAGCCTCTCGCGATACTTCAAGAGTGTCTTTTTTATCTCGGGGTTATCGATGCTGTTTATCTCCTCTTGAACTCTTCTTAAACCGGCTTCTCTGGTTTCGGGTGAGGCGTAATCGTTCAGATATTCAGAGAAAGTAAGGATGGCATTTGGCTGGCAAAATCTCTTCACAAAACCGGGGATGGCGAATTCCATGAAATGCTCCCCTGTTCTGCCGAGGCGATAACATGCTGTGCAAAAGGAAGGAATATAGCCATCTTCCGCAAGTTCTCTTATCACAACATCAAGCGGTCGGGTGTCTCCAAGGGAAAACTGTGATTTTTTATAGGCCTCTTTGTCTTCAGTAGAATATGCCCCAACACCAATATTTGAGCCCGCATCTATCTGAGATACACCCAACTTAAGCACTTCTCGTCTGACTTCTATGGGCTCACGCGCTGTGAGTATCATCCCGGTGTATGGTACTGCCAGCCTTATTACCGCAACGAGGTGTTTGAAGTCGTCATCAGATACCCGATAAGGTGGTTGTTCCGTAATTGGTGTGCCAATAGCTGGCTCTATCCTTGGGAATGAGATGGTATGCGGTCCAACGCCAAATCGTTCTTCCAAATGAATAGTATGATATAGCAGTCCCATAACTTCAAATTTCCAATCGTACAACCCAAACAGAGCACCTATTCCAACATCATCTATCCCCGCTTCCATCGCCCTGTCAAGCCCATATAATCTGTACAGAAAATCCGATTTGGGGCCTCTGGGATGCATTTTCTTATAGGTTTCAGGATGATAGGTCTCTTGAAAAATTTGATATGTACCAATTCCAGCTTCTTTGACTTTTTTGTAATCATCTACGTCGAGAGGAGCCGCGTTTATATTAACTCTTCTGATTTCTCCATTACCTTCTTTCACAGAATACACTTTTCTTACAGTGGCTGCTATAAAATCCGCGTTATAAAGAGGGTGTTCACCATAAACGAGAATCAGGCGTTTGTGCCCACG
>QNAR01000237.1 GCA_003643975.1 Thermotogae bacterium
AACTTCGTGCTCGTCGGTTGACTGCCATTGTCGCTCACCAATATTACTTCTTCACCCCGCACACCTTCGGGATATCCCTCATTTAAGGCTCTGTCCAGCGCTTTTAACCATTCTTCTGTTCTACACCTGAGACTTATTTCCGATCCAAGCTTTTCTCTTGTGTACCAATCTATCACCGCTATGTAATATGCCCAACCAGCATCTCTTGTGAACATTTGTGTCATATCAATCCCAAGCACTTCTCTGGGCCTGCTGGGTTTTATTTTCTTTCGGATGGTTCTACAAGCTTTTTTGTGCTCAACTTTGAAGAGCAATCCGTTCTCTTTCATTATTCGGTATACCCTCTTTTGGTTGAGCTTGTTGCCCCTTTTTCTCAACATCGCCCAGATTCGACGATATCCCCAATAAGGATGCTCTCTTTTGAGCTTTTCTATTTCCGTGAGTATTTCTTCATCATCCGTTCTTCGGTTATATCCCTTAGACTTGTAGTAATACGTGCTACGATTGATTTTCAAATACCTCAGAGCTTCTGAAATGCTAAATCCCTCATCAAGAAGCAACGCCACTATTTCTCGTTGCCTGGATGTACTACTGTTTTTTTTAATGTCTCAATGACGATCGTCTGTTTCCCGATTACCTTGAAATTGTTGTTTCATTAGTTAGTGATATAAAAATGTTTCAGATTTCTTTTAAAACTTCTTGGCAGTATGTAATGCAACGCGTTTCATCTTGAGATATACTCTTTGTGAAGGTTGTGAAATATATACATGACTATTTTTTGATGCGCTCATAAAAACCTTTACTTTCACCAACATAATGGCTTTTCTTTCTATGGAAAAACGCTGAAAAGAGTAGGGTGATACTTCTATAATGCTTCTTGTGTTCAAAAGATTTGCTGAACTTCTTTAGCTAACCTTCCAAACTGCTTTAGGAGGCGAGAAAATGAAATCCGTTGTTATTATCATAATATGCCTGGCTTTTTTAGCTGGGTGCAATGTGATGGACAGTTCAGGTACGGAAGACTTCAAACTGCTTGCAGAAGAACCGGCAAGCATTATAATTGAAGTCCTAAAGGTAGAAGCAACACTAATGGAAAATGGAAAAGAAGTAATTGTTGCAGATTGCTGGGAGGATATAGATATTCTAAACGATGCGGAAATAAATAAAATGGTTCATTATGTGGCTATGAACATTGATGCAACCCTGACGAATATATTCTTCCACACCGGGGAAATTACACTCACAGCGATCGAGATCCCTTACACTTGTAAAATTCCATCCGGGAAACTCCATATCAATCTCCCTGTTATGTCTGTTAAAACGCTCCGACAGGTAAGATTTTCTTATGATGTGGAATATCGCCACCCAACCGATGAGAAATACATTGTCGAACCCGTAATAAAAATCATTGAGGTCATTCCAAACAGTCCTCCTTATATTTGCGATCGTTCTCCATTGGATGGGGCTGTAGATGTCCTGTGTGAAGATAACATGTCCTGGGCATTCAGCGATCCTGATGGAGATATCTTGATATATGATGTGTATTTCGGCACAAACCCAACTCCAACACTTTCAGCATCAGAAATTGTTGATACGTATTATGCTCCAAGCGAGATAAATGGCCACACAACGTACTACTGGAAAGTAGTTGCCAGAGATGGTTGGGGAGGAGAGACTGAAGAACCTGTCTGGAGTTTTACAACCGCTAGCCGACCTCCTGAGATTTCTATACCTGATCAATGTATATACGAAAATGAGACCCTTACTCTTAACCTGCTTGTTTACGCCTCCGATCAAGATGATGACCCATTGAGTTTCATCTTACTGAGTGGAGTTGGAAATATGACAGATGCAACATACACCTACAGCCCCGATTATGATGCATCTGGAACACATGAAGTTGAAATTGAAGTAAGCGATGGATGGGGTGGAAATGCAACAAACACATTTATAATAACGGTTATAAACGTCAATAGAGCACCTTTAATCCCATCATATCCTTCACCAGAAAATGGAGAAGTTGACGTCTCTCTCGATATCACCCTTTCATGGAAATGTGGTGACCCCGATGGAGATTCCTTGACGTATGATGTGTATTTTGGCTCTAGTTCAACTCCAGCACTTGTAGCGTCTGATATCGTATCACCAGAATACAATCCAGGTATTTTAGATGCCAATACAACTCACTACTGGAAAATAGTTGCTAAGGACGGGAAAGAAGAAGCTGAAGGGCCTCTCTGGAGTTTCAAGACAATACTTCCAAACCGTCCACCCGAAATCCCGCTCTTGATTCTTCCAGAGAACGAAAGCGCTGTAAGTGGACCAGAGGTGGAGTTCCTATGGGAATGTATTGACCCGGACGGCGATCCGTTGTTGTATGATTTCTACCTCGCGCCAGAGGCTGAGCCTTTTGAATTACCGTATTTAATGGATTACCCGGAAAATCACCTTCTTATTTCTGTTGAAGAGCTTCCACCTGAGTTTGAAACCTGGCGCTGGAAGGTAGTTGCCAAAGATGGAAAGGGTGGAATGAGCGAAAGTGAGACCTGGATGTTTACAGTTCTTCATGAACCTCCTCTAATAGACATTTGGGGAGGGTATGGGTCTGAACCCGGGCAGTTCAATGAACCTGTGGGAATATGTATTGATACCGAAG
>QNAR01000238.1 GCA_003643975.1 Thermotogae bacterium
AGCGTTTATGAAGGGACTTATGAAAAAGGACGGATACTCATATTTGCTGGAGATCCTTTCACCGATAAAGTGATCGAAGAGAACAAAAAGCTCTTAGATGAGCTTTTAGGAATTGAGAAGATTGTAGTTCCCGAAACATGAAATATCGCCGTATTGATGCCATGGAATTTTTTATCCCAGATAATTTCCGGGACGATAATTGATTAATTATTGCAATATATGCGTAACATTGGTCCTTTGAACTGGCGACAATTTGTGGTATAATTTCTCGAAAATGTATAAAGAGGAGGTGTGGCAATGATTTTTAGGAACAGAATGGTAGCATTTACCCCTGTATCTGGGGTTGCTCTGCTTTGCCACGCCTTTGTCCGCCCGTGGAGGTATATAGCTGTATAGTATAGATATACCGGGTTGCAAGGGTCGTGGCGAAAGCTACGACCCTTTTTTATTGCTGACATTCTGCCATAGGGGGTGATCATTATGCGGCAGAGACTTTGTAGGAACAACGTTGTCGTAATTGTTGAGAACAGGGGCTGTGAGTCGGGCGTTTGTCGGTCCGACAAGGCAGTGGAAAGGAGGTTTTCTGAATGAACAGGAGGAATCATTTTAATTGAACCCGTTAGAGAAAGGAGGTATTGAAATGTTTAAAAGAAAATGTCTGTACAACAGCATGAAAAATAAAGTCACCGATAAGGTAAATGATGGAAATGGAATTGACATAGGTTCTATAAGAGAAAGAGGGAGGTTAATATGAGTAAAAAACATAGATTTCGTTTGACAGACAAGGCATCACCTGTTGAGATGGATAAAAAGATCAGCAAATTACACCAGGATTTGTTGAAAAGATTAATGAAAGCGGGGGGAGGTGTGTCATGAGTTACGCGCTTACCACTGAAAACATCAAGAAAGTATTCAAAAAGAACAAGAAGACTATACATGCATTGAAGGGAATAGACCTTCAGATAAGAGAGGGCGAAATATATGGATTATTGGGGCCCAATGGTTCGGGGAAATCAACCTTTATCAGGATTGCATCAACACTTTTGATACCCGATGCTGGAAAGATAGAAATTTTCGGTTATGACGTAGTAAAGAAAGCCTCAAAGGTTCAAAGACTTATCAACCGCGTTTCAGTAGAAGCGAGCTTTTTCAGAAAGCTTTCTGCAATAGAAAATTTGTTATTTGCAGCAGGCATCCATGGAATTTCAAAAAAGGAAGCTTTAAAGAAAATCTATGCCATATCTGAAAAAGTAGGGCTTGATAAAGGACGCCTTCACGATCCACTGGAAGATTTTTCCAGAGGCATGCAGCAAAAAGTCGCCATCGCCCGCGCTTTTATGACAGAACCAAAGTTAATGCTTCTGGATGAACCTACAACGGGGCTTGATCCCAGAGCCAAGCGTGAAGTACAATCACTGATTTTACACATGAAAGAAAAGATGGGTGCGACGATTCTGCTGACTACCCATGATATGGAAGAAGCAGAAAGGCTTTGTGATTACGTGGCCATAATTCACAAAGGTAGGATAATCGTGAAAGGTCATACAGAGAAGTTAAAAGCAATGATTGCACACAAAATTAAAAATCCGACATTCGAAGACGTTTTTATGGAATTCACCGGAGTCAGCTTTGATGAAGCAGAATATGAGGAGGCTGAAAGTGCATGAACACTCAAGGGGTAGTCCGGGAAATGAGAGCTTCCTGGGCTTTTATAGTTCGAAATTTTAATCTTATAAAACGCTACTGGAAATGGGAACTTGTCTTTTTTGTTTATACCATAGCAAACTCCATTACCATGGGGTTCATTGGAAAAGGCGTAGAAGCATTTTCAGGAGCAGAACTCGATACGAGCTATTTAATTCTTTACATGCTTTTGGGCTCCATTCTCTGGGGCTATCTTTCCATACTTTTTGAAATAGTAGCCGAAACAGTTGCCTGGGAACGCTGGGAAGAAACGATTGAGTACACTTTTATGGCGCCAATTAAGCGGGCAACGCATTTGCTCAGCGTGTGTGGATTCGCCATTCTCTACGGCATTTTGAGGGCAGGATTGATCTTATTGGTGGTGTCTGCCTTCTTCGATTTAGACCTTTCGAAGGCAAATGTGCTTTCTGCAACCGGGATATTGGCTGTAGCAAGTTTCTCCTTTATAGGTTTAGGAATGGTTGCGGCAATTTTACCGCTTATATCACCGGAGAAAGGGGTACAGGTGGTGCATATTTTCCAGGCGTTATTGCTCATGTTTTCGGGCGTATATTATGAGATCACTGTGTTACCGCAATGGATGCAAAACGTGGCTAAATTCTCACCAGCCACCTATGCCTTAAAAGGAATGCGTTCGGCAATCCTTGATGGCAAAGGATTTAGTGAATTATGGTCTCAAATATGGCCTTTGCTAATACTCGGTCTTTTCCTCTTGCCGGCTGGGATTTACTTTTTTCAACTTATGGAACAGTGGGCAAAGAAAAGAGGGGTTCTCAAGAGGAGCGGTTGATGCCGCTCCTTTTTGACTTTTCAAAACAATGTTAAAATTAAAATGAACAATGCAGGAGGTAGATTATGCTCTTAACTTTAAGTGGGATAGGTCACGACTATGGCGAAGGGCTTCTCTTTGAAGATATATCGACCGCAATAAATAGAAGAGACAAAATAG
>QNAR01000239.1 GCA_003643975.1 Thermotogae bacterium
ACAAAGGCTCCTCGCATTAACTCACCTCCAGTTTATCGGTATCCAAAGTGTTTTTTAGAGTAGAATCTCGCCATATATAGGCCCGCAATGAATCCCCCAACATGCGCCCACCAGGCTACTCCTGAGAAATTCGCTCCAATTATTGCAAAGGTTCCGTTGAAAAACTGTATGAAAAACCAGACAAGCAAAAAGATGAATGCAGGTATTTCAACAATGAATGGAAGAAAAAGAACGGGAATGAAAGTCAGAATCCTGCTCATCGGGAAGAAATACAAATAAGCCCCCATCACTCCAGCAATAGCACCCGAAGCGCCTATAACTGGCACCTGAGATGTAGGGGAAAGCAAAAATTGCAAGAAACCGGCACCTACTCCCCACAGAATGTAGTATATCAAGAACCTGAAGTGTCCAAGCATATCTTCAACGTTATCACCAAAAATGAAGAGCGTCCACATATTTCCAAGCAAGTGTGTCCAGCCGCCATGTAAAAAAGTTGAAGTTACGAATGGAGAAAGGTCTAAACGGTTATATTGAATCAAAAATCTGTTGTAAAGCAAAATATGCCCTTTAGTGTATCTTGCAGGTACAAGACCATGATTGTATATGAGAAGAAGCAACTCACCATCTGATAACAGGAGTTCGTATATGAAAACAACGATATTTGTAATGATTATTGCCCACATTACATATGGTTTCCTCCTGCTGGGGATGGTGTCTCTAAGCGGAAACAATTCATCACCTCCATACATTATTTTACCAGAAAGGGATCTTGAAAAGCCTCTGGTGTGATGATATAATGTAGTCGCTTTGCCCCCGTAGTTCAACGGATAGAACGGCGGATTCCTAATCCGCAAATGAAGGTTCGATTCCTTCCGGGGGTACCAGTGGCGCGGGAAAATCCCGCGCTTTTTAAATATTTTTTTGATAATACCTTTTCGATTGCTCTATCAGAAAATAGTTGATGTATCAATGACAAAAAACCCACTAATTGAAAATAAACGCCGTTCTTTGCCAATTTGTGGAGTTGTTCACAAACAGTTCCGGGAATAAAATCAAGCTGGAACACACAATTTTCTTCTGAGGAGGTTTACTAAAGTGGCCGAGATAAGTCTGTTTGAAAACGCTTTAAAGCAATTCAGCAAGGCCGCCAAAGTCATGGAGCTTGATCCATGTCTCGCTGATGTGCTTATGCATCCAAAAAGGGAACTCACGGTCAATTTCCCCGTCAGGATGGACGACGGTAGTGTAAAGGTCTTTAAGGGTCACAGGGTTCAGCACAACATCGCCAGAGGTCCTGCAAAAGGTGGAATAAGGTACCACCCTAACGTTACCCTAGACGAGGTTAAAGCTCTTGCCTTCTGGATGACATGGAAATGTGCCGTTGTTGGCATACCCTATGGCGGGGGTAAAGGCGGAGTGGAAGTTGATCCCTCTGAGCTTTCAACTGCCGAGCTTGAAAGACTTTCAAGAAGATTCTTCTCTGAGATACAGGTAATAATCGGCGAGGATAAAGATATTCCTGCACCGGATGTGAATACAAATGCACAGATTATGTCCTGGTTCATGGATACCTATTCCATGAATGTCGGTCACTCTGTTCTTGGTATTGTCACCGGAAAGCCCATGGATATCGGTGGTTCTGCTGGAAGGCCGGAAGCTACTGGTAGAGGAGTTCGAGTTGTAACTGAAGAAGCAATAAATTACAAAGGCCTTGATGCGGAAGACGCTACAATTGCAGTTCAGGGATTTGGAAATGTTGGCTCTTATGCCGCCAAGTTGATTCATGATGAACTTGGAGCAAAAATCGTGGCTCTTAGTGATGTTTCCGGTGGCATATACAATCCCGATGGACTGGATATTGATGAAGTAATCGCTTACAGAGACCAGAATAATGGTGTAATTAAGGGCTATCCAAATGCTACAACGCTTACCAACAAAGAACTTCTCGCTCTTGATGTGGACATTCTCATTCCCGCTGCTCTTGAAAATGCCATCACTATGGAAAATGCAGACGACACAAAAGCCAAAATAATCGTTGAGGGGGCCAATGGACCTATAACTCCAGAAGCGGAAGAAGTTCTTCTCCAGAAGGGAATCTTCGTTGTTCCCGATTTCCTGGCAAATGCTGGCGGTGTTACCGTTTCTTACTTCGAATGGGTTCAGGGGCTTCAATGGTATTTCTGGGATATTGAAGATGTGAGAAAGGCTTTGCATAAAATTATGCGGCAGGCTTTCGGAAGTGTTGTGAATACCATGCATAAATACAACACTGACATGAGGACTGCAGCTTACATCGTTGCTATCGATCGAGTAGCAACTGCTACGAAGCTCAGAGGCATATATCCTTGATGATGAAATAACGTAAAGAGAGGGGCAAACTGCCCCTCTCTTTTTTCTCAACAGTTATTTCAACCGCTCTTGAAGCTCCTTGAGCTTTATCTCAAGATCCGCTTCGATAAGTCTCGAAACGAGTTCTTCAAGATCGCCGTCGAGAATTTCCGCTAGCCTGTAACTTGTATAATTTATCCGATGGTCTGTGACTCTGCTTTGTGGAAAATTATACGTTCTGATTTTTTCGCTTCTGTCTCCAGAACCAATTTGCAGTCGTCTTTTTTGAGACATTTTGCTCATTTGGTCTTGCAACATCAT
>QNAR01000240.1 GCA_003643975.1 Thermotogae bacterium
AAAAGGGTTTTACCAGCTCTAGTTGAGGGACTGAGCTATGAAGGTATGCACATACACAACAGCGATGATGCCCAATACGTTTTTGCGAACATGGCATTAGATAGCTATCCTCAAAGCGAAATTGAAGAGATTATAAAGGATATGCTCGAATACTGCAAGTTAGATACTCTCGCAATGGTCGAGATTCATAAGAAGTTGATTGAACTTTCTCAGAGTGATTAATCAACTACGAAGAAAAAGAAGTCGTATTTCTCAAAAGAGAGTGCATGGGTGATAAAAGCTTGGCAGCATTCTACCGAGTTTTTGCTTTTGGGTAGCTGTTCAAATTTCCGGGTAAAGTACTTGGCACTATTTCCTCTATTTGCACCATTAACCATTAACACCTTATTTTTCATTTTTGAATCTATCTTCGACAAGTCTGAAAAAGGTTTTGCAGTTTTTTGTAAGGTAATTTTTTACCTGGTCCCATGTTAATTTTGCGTTCAACGGTTCAGGTGAATCTTCAACGTCCTCAAAGTAACAAAGTGCCTTGATTACATGATAGAGATCTATCTCTTTCCCATATTTTTCCCGAAAAGCCTCAATAATCTTCATAAAGTCGTTTCTTTTCAAGATTTCAACAATATCATAGTAGTCTTTCTTTTCCGCTTTTCCGGCTATAGCGGAAAGTTTCATTGCAGCTATATCAAGCACAGAAGCAATTTTCAAGGAATTAAAGTAACTGAAATTACCTATGATCCTGTATGGATACTCAAAAAAGCTTACTTTAACACTGTTTATTTGACATTCGAGAGTGCCTCTGGAAAGTCTTATGTCTTCTAATATGAATCCTTTTGTTGTTAATTCGTGTGAAAGATGGAGACTGTCAAAGTTATCTTCAGAAAAGAAGCCAAGATCGACACTAGTTCTATGCTGATAGTACATAGCAAGAGCTGTATCACCCGCTAAATAGAAATTATCTAACTCGTTCGAGAGGTTTTTCAGAAGATTCAGGGTATCTGGCGATAGCGTTGAAGTTTTGAGCAAGCCCGTACCTCCTCAAGAGGTATATCTAGGATATTTGCCCAGAAAACAGCCGTACTTCTCGAGATATTTCTCGAGTTTTTAACAACTTCCGATATTTCCTTGATAGGATACATGGATTTCAGAGCAATAATATCCTGCATGGTTCCATGTTCCAGTGTTCTTGATATAATAAAACTTTTGTCTTTTCTAATATCGAGACTCTCGATATCAACGTCCCAAAAACATCTTTTTGACAAAATTTTTCTCATTCGCATCACCTGATATATTATATCATGAAGCGGCAAAAGAAGTACCTCTTTTGGGCATATAGATTCAGTTTCCTTCGAGGGCAGACACCAAAAAAGCTGACTGTCCCTCTCCCCCTGAGAGACCGTAACTCTTTGGCTAATCGACTCTCTGCTCCTCTCTTTCTCCTGACTGCTTCCTTCATATTATCTTACATCGGCTCTCGGTCTCTTTCAGAATGCATTCGAGACAATCACTAAGTGGTTTGAATTAGGGAATTTCTCGTACAAGCCACAACTGACAACCGGCTGAGTGTCGCACTACCAGTAGACAGCCCCGTAAGCCTTGCCGTGAAGCAAATTTTATTCAAGAAGTACTTTTTTTAGGATTTCATCAGGGTCATCAAAAGTGACTTCATTCACATCGAAATGCTCCGGATCAAAATTTTCGCCAAGCCATTCTAATAATTCTTCATGGCTTTCATGAGAGGGGTCTTTTATTGCTTCCAATAGTTCGGCATATCCCCAGACACCACCACAGTCTTCAGGTGGACATGCCCTTTTCCCTTTAACGCATATCGGATAATTGACATCTTTTTCTCTGGGAAGAATCTTTTCCAATTGTATTTTATGTTCCCAATTATCACCAAAATCATAGGTATAATTTGCTTTTGGATTTTCCATTGAAAAATAGTCGGCTATTTTTTTCTTCCATCCCGGAAGAACACCAGTACCAAACATATCATCTGGAATCCCTATATTCACCATAGAGCCAGATGCAGGATCTACTATCTCGAATTCATGTATATGATAATTTAGCCATCCCATGACGTTTTGAATAGCCATATGTAGATCCCAAAACGTGTAGGTTTCAGGAACCTGTATTCGTCGCCAAATAGGTGGTCTAATACCCCTTAGCGTAATTTTAAATTGATACACATGATTAAAATTCTTTTTCATTATGATCCCTCCTGTTTGTTTAACCTCTTCCTCGTATTGTAATACGGGGATTCTTGCTTCAACGACGGCGAAAGTCGTTTGACTAAGCCATCTTCACAGGTGTAACTTCGGACCGATCCAGCCCTATACACATATTTTAACATACTGTCGAATCACTATACCATTTGCATCCCAGCACTAAAGTGCAGGGTTTTAGACGACAAAATTCTATAAAGTCAATTTTATCCCAAACTATGCACTTAGAAGATAAGAAGAAAAGATAGGTCATTGAAAAAGGCATGGGAACCTAGTAAATTAGTTGTGAAGCCTAACACAAAAAATGGGGGGTTCTCATGCCCATAACTAAGCTACCACAGCCGAGAAAGTAATAAACAGTATCTCGCTTGGGATCGTTGTCGGTTATACGTTGTGCGTTGTACGAATTTTTCTAAAC
>QNAR01000241.1 GCA_003643975.1 Thermotogae bacterium
ACCAACAACCGCTGTGGGATATTCTGTAAGACTCACAACTTCCTCCAATAATTCTTCATCTACTGGAATCTTCGCATTTAGCTCAGATTCAATTCTTTCAAGTTCACTAAGGACACGAGTGCGCCTTTCATCTACATCTGATATTACAAGTGCATCTTTGAGCTTTTCGAAATATGTACCAGCTTCTACCTTAACTTCATCGAAAAAGAACCTATGCCCTCTTGAACAATTTGAAGCTTTCTTGCCAAAAGCTTCGAAATTCAATACTTGATCGTCTAACAAAGCAACGATCCATTTTACAGGACGTACAAAAACAAAGTTGTCTATTCCCCAGCGCATGGGTTTTCTAAATTTCAAGGAACTAATCAAATCTTTGAAAATTAATGGGAGTAATTCCTTTGTGCTTATTCCTGGTACAGTACGTTTAATAAATACATATGGAATACCTTTAAGTTCTCTGATTTCTATATCCTCGACTGTTGCATTATTTGCTCTCAAGAAACCCTCAAGGGCTTTTGTGGGGTTGCCGTCAATGAAAGAAATTTTCTCAGCAGGTCCCCTTTTTTCTTCAGAGAAATCCTCTTGTTTTTCGGGAAGACCTTCAATGAGCACACCGAATCTTCGGCTTCCTACGAAAACCTTGAGTTTCCCATGCTTAAGCTTGTGATTCTTTAGAAGAATCTCGAGTTTTTCATTCAATTGTTTCATCAGGTTCTTAATCTCTGTTGATGGAAGTTCCTCTACACCAACTTCTAAAAGGGCTATATGATTCATAGACAATCACTCTCCTTGGCAACATACATTTCTGCGACTTGTTTAGCCATATTTCTAATTGATTTGATGTAGCCCTGCCTCTGGGAAACGCTAATTGCGTTTCTCGCATCGAGAAGGTTAAAAGTGTGGGAACACTTTACCAGATAATCATAAGCGGGTAGAAGAAGCTTCATTTCTATGCACCTCAGGAATTCTTCTTCGTACATTTTATACAAGTTAAAAAGCATATCTGTATTGGCGTGTTCAAAATTATACACAGAAAACTGTCGTTCGTTTTCGAGAAACACATCACCGTATTTAAAGTGCTCGTTCCAGTCAATATCAAATATGCTGTTTTTCTTTTGGAGGTACATTGCTATACGTTCAAGGCCATAGGTAATTTCAAGGGAAACAGGTGAAACGTCCACGCCACCAACCTGTTGAAAATATGTAAACTGAGTGATTTCCATACCGTCAAGCCAGACTTCCCAGCCTATTCCCCATGCACCGAGGGTTGGTGACTCCCAATTATCCTCAACAAACCGGATGTCGTGTTCTTTGGGGTTAATGCCAAGAGCTTTCAGGGAATCGAGATAAACTTCCTGTGAGTTATCAGGGGATGGTTTCATTATGACTTGATACTGGAAATAACGTTGAGTTCTCATGGGGTTTTCACCATAGCGCCCGTCGGTAGGACGGCGACACGGCTGAACGAAAGCAACTCTCCATGGCTTTTTTCCGAGGGATCTCAAGAAAGTAGATGGATGAAAAGTTCCTGCACCCATTTCAACATCGTATGGCTGATCTATTAGGCAACCTTTTGAGCTCCAATATTCGTTGAGCTTTGCGATTATCTCCTGCAAGTACATCCTAGAGCCTCCATTTCTATTCCAACGAAATTAAGTAGTAGTAATATGGCTGTGCGCCGTTATGCACCTCAAATTCAACATTGTCGAAGTCGTTAGAAAGACTTTCTATGAGCTTTTCAGCTTGTTCTTCTTTGACATCAGAACCATAAAACACTGTTATGATTTCGTAATCGTCCTCTTTGCTGGTTTTTAGTATAGAACTGATGGCATCACGAATAACTTTTTCAAGTCTTCGTCCGGAACTTATGAGCCCTTCCTTCCCAATGGAAAGGTACTCGCCTTTACGCACTTTTTTTCCCTTTATACTCGAATCTCTGATGGCATAAGTGACAGAGATTGGGACTACGTGTTCCATAGCCTCATTCATTTCTGTCAAAAGCTGCTCTGTCTCCAATTCATCATCATACACAGAAAGGGCAGCGATCCCTTCTTGAACTGTTTTGGTTTCAAGGATAATAACTCTTTTGGATGGATTTTTTTCCATAACCGCAGCTGCAGCTTCTCTGGCGGTTAGGAGTATGTTTGGATTGTTGGGTAAAACAATTACATTCTCTGAATTAAGCCGTTCAATAGCCTGGAACAAGTCCTTCAAGCTCGGGTTCATCGTCTGTCCACCCTTGATTATGTAGTCAACTCCAAGACTTTTCATTATCTCACTAAGGCCATCTCCAGGTGAGACCGCAACGATTCCGTGTTTTTTGCCGATGCCATATGTCTCTTTTTCCTCAATTTTCGCATCAACTATATGATCGTGCTGGATTTTCATGTTATCGATTTTCACTTTTTGAAGTTCTCCGTGCTTAAGAAATTCTTCTATAACATCGCCCGGATGATCAGTATGGACATGGATTTTGATCAGATCATCTTGATTCACGGCAACGATAGAATCACCCATGGACTCCAGATATTTTTTTAAAGAGTCAATAACTTCGTCAGTTCCACCATTTTTATCTCTTAACTTTATTATGAGTTCGGTGCAATAGGAATATTTTATTTCCTCACGAACA
>QNAR01000242.1 GCA_003643975.1 Thermotogae bacterium
CAGTAGTATCTGCTGGTGCAACTAAAGCTTCCTCAGTGAGCAGAAAATTCAACGTTTATCAGGCATATCAAATGCTTGGTGAATTGATCGATATACTCAAAAGTAAGTTTGAAAGAATAGTGTTGATTATAGATGAGTTAGATAAAGAAAAGAAAAGCGATGTGCTCCAAATTCTCGATTCATTGAAACATTTGCTGGTGCAAAATGGCGTGATTTCCATTATTTCACTCCCTTTTTCGATATACAGAGAATATGCCCAAGATAGGTTACGATGGAATGAATCAGGAAATCTCGAAAACATATTCAAAGACATGATCTTCCTTGAACCGTTGGAACCAGCAGATGTTCAAGAAATGCTCGTTAAAAGATTGAAAAACTACCCAGACATATTAACCAACGATGCTTATCAGGAAATAGTGAGATTTTCAGATGGAAACCCCAGAGATGCCCTATGGATTACCCAGCAAATAATACTTGACAATACAGAAGCTCGAAAGATAGATGGCAGCATCGCAACCAATTCTATAAAGAAAATAGTAAAGGAATACATGAAATTTGGAAGAGCATTAACCGACATACAGAAGAAGATACTCATGAAAATCGCGCTAAATCCTGGAGATAGATCCTCAATTGCCAACTCTCTTGAAAATGAAGTTAAACCCCAAACCACCTATACCTATATAAACAGGCTCATCAAGGAAGGCTTCTTGCTTGAAAGAAACGGCATAATATCCGTTCCAGGCAAAATATATTTCTCACTTCTTGATTGAGAGTCATTCACACCACTCGACAAATATTCACAGTTTTCACACAGGTCACAATTCTTCATAGCAAGCTGGGACAGGGCTATATTATTGGGATAACGTTGAAATCTCAAAAAAAGAGGTACAAGAGCAGATTGCAGATATTAGTGATACAATTTAGAAAACGCAGTTATTGGAGGGACAGATGGAAGCTATAAAAATTGCTAAAAAATTCATCGAAAAATACTACACCAATTGCCTTGTAGCTTTTCTATCAGGAAGCGTTGTGAGAGGTGAAGGAACCCCAACTTCGGACCTCGACATTGTTGTCATTTTAAAACCGGGAGAAAAACATCACCGCCGTTCCTTCATCTTCAATAACCAGCCAATTGAAGTCTTCGCCAACACCGAAGAGTCTATCGAAAAATTCTTCAAATTTGATGTTGCTGAAAAAGAACCGTCGTTACCTCAAATGTGTTCTGAAGGAATAATTATTAGAGACACGCACGGGCTCGGTGAAAGAATCAAAGAACGCGCTTGCGAATTGCTTGCAAAAGGTCCTGGCATACTTTCCAAAAAAGAAATTGACGACTATCGATACAGCATCACAGATCTTCTTGATGATTTTTCCGGTTCAACAAAGAAGGAAGAATCGATCTTTATAGTTGAAAGATTGGTAAATAATGCGGTGAAGCTACACCTTTTGGCCAACGGCCAATGGGTAGGAAAGGGTAAGTGGCTATACCGGGCACTGAAATCTTTCGATCCCGACCTGGCTAAGGAATTGGTAACCGCAATGGAGCTTTTCTTTTGTCACAATAATGCCTCCGCTGTTATAGAACTCGTTGATAGAATTCTAGCTCCTTTTGGCGGCAGATTATTCGAAGGCTATTACAGAGATTGAGTCTCGATATTATTACCCTCCCATAGGAAAGACAGACCCCCTTTTTGAGGTTTTTCCTACTCATGGGTGCATTTATAATTTTATTTCCCCTTGGTGGTTGGTTATAACTTATGGGATAATTGGCGGCATAGCTTGTGGATTAACTTCGCCAGCGTTGCTCCTCCTGTAAGATTAGATTACCTGATACCCTTTTTTGGAATAAACGGTACTTCTCTAATTCTGACCATTATGACATGACTGGCGGGGCATGGGGAGTAGCAGTATCAGGAGACTACGCTTATGTGGCAGATGGTTATAACGGCTTGGTAGTAATCGACATATCCAATCAATATTGCCAAAGGCAATCCAACCATCAACGGCGTTAGCTGTTTCTTAGTACATGAAACCAAGGGTCCACATCGGTAAGGTGTTTCTTAAGGGAACATCGATATCATCTTTTATAACGAAATCAGCTTGCTTTATGTTTTTGTTTTTTCCTCCGACTTCAAGTTTTATTCCATCCACGATGAAATCAGCGTTTTGCTCGTTCTCTGAAGCATATACGTTTTTGTCGCCTTCTTGTAGAAGGGTGGTTACGTAGCATTCACGGATGTTCCCGATTTTGCTATCGAAAAGGTAATAAATCGATGGCTCTTCAAGAAAGATTTTTGCACCAATCGAGTTTACCTTTGTATCGTTTTTCTTTCTTATGATCCTTATCAATCCTGTATGTTCCATAGCTGTGAGCAGCTGGTATAGTTTCCTCTTTCCGAGTTCCCATTTGCTGCACAGGCTGTTGACATTGACTGTCGGTATTTTGGAAGTTGCGAGATGCCCAATGACCGCGTTCATGAAGCGAAGATGGTTTTCGGCAAGTTGTGGGACAAAAAAGGGGATATCTTTGTAGATGATTTTTTCGATTATATTCCAGAGTCTTTCCGGGTAAGATCCTTCTAAGAAAATTGGTCTAAAACCTTCTTTCAAGTA
>QNAR01000243.1 GCA_003643975.1 Thermotogae bacterium
GGAAAGGGTAGCAATTTTGGGTAAATGGTATTTAGAAACGTTTTTATTCCGGGGTTTTGAAGCCCGATTGAGTTTATAAGGCCATAACCTGCATCAACGAGTCTGGGGGATGGATTGCCTTCTTTAGGTTCAAGCGTGACACTCTTTATAGTGAAAGCCCCTATCTTTGAAAGAACATCCTTTTCCATCTCCAACCCAAAGCCACCAGGGCCTGAAGGAATGACCACGGGGTTTTTGAAGGTTATACCCATAACTTCCCGAGTCAAGTTAGCCATTGCCAGTCCACCTCTTTCCCATCAAAAAGTGGGCCATCTTTGCATACAAACTTGATTTCTCCACTCTTGAGTTTTACCGCACAGCCTTCACACATGCCTGTGCCGCATGCCATTCTTTCTTCAATAGAAACATACACGGATCCCCCGTGATATTGCTCCGATAGGTGTTGCAGCATCGGTGTAGGGCCGCAGGCTATGACCGCTCCTTCGTTGTTGTCCTGAAAAAAGCGTTCCGTAACAACCAGAGGTCCGCAGGTGATTTTAAGGTTTGGTAGATTATTTAGAAAATCGGCTTCTTCTTTCGATGTAGTTCCCAGATAAAAATTTTTATACCCGTATTTTGACCCGTAAAAATGAAGAGGTGCATAACCGCTTCCGCCAGCTACGAGATTTGCGCCTTCTATTACAGGTATGGGATTACCCAAAGGACCCTTTAGTTTGAGTTCATGCCCTATTTGCCAGCTCAGCGCTTCTTCTGTTAGCAATCCCCGAGGTTTTAGCAAAAAAAGCGTTTCTCCTCTGATTTCATCTTCAAAGTAAACCGAAAAGGGGCGTGGAGTAACGGGAAAATCCCCGGATTTCAGCATGAAGAATTGCCCCGGAAGGGACCCAAAGGTCCCATCAAGGGCTATTAGAATTAGTGCTTCGTTTTCCGACTTCTTAATCCACTTGAT
This sequence comes from Thermotogae bacterium, assembly GCA_003643975.1. Taxonomy (GTDB): domain Bacteria; phylum Thermotogota; class Thermotogae; order Petrotogales; family Kosmotogaceae; genus Kosmotoga_B. The sequence goes on from QNAR01000243.1 coordinate 950, forward strand.
TTTAGATTTGAACAAGCTTACCACCACACATGACCTGCGTTATTTTCCCTTGAAGCGTTTTCCCAAGATATGGTGTGTTTCTGGCCTTTGATCTGAAATAGCTGTTCGTTAGGGTTGTATCATCCATCGGATCAAAGAGAACTAGATCTGCATAATAATGCCTTTCAATTCTTCCTCTGCCTGCAAGGTTGAAGAGTTTAGCAGGAGCCGAAGTGACTTTCTCAAGCAATTTTTCAAAGGCTAGTGTCTTTTTCCTGGAAAGTTTGAAAAGCTGCAGTAACAGGGTTTCAAGGCCTATAATCCCAAAAGGTGCCCGCTGAAATTCCACTTCCTTTTCCCAATTGGCATGCGGTGCATGGTCGGTAACTATAATGTCTATGGTTCCATCCATCAGGGCTTCTAAGAGCATTTCCTGATCCTCTTTTGTTGGAAAGGGAGGATTTAACTTTTTTGCTGGATCGTAATCTTCCAGGTCTTTATCCGTAAAGAGTAAGTGGTGGATACAGACTTCAGCGCTTATTTTTCCTCTTTTTCCCTTTCCATGCCTTATGTGATTCACCGATTTCCCCGTAGAAACATGGGCTATATGGACCCAACCAGCTGTTAAATTCGCAAGATCTATATCTCTAGCAACCATTACGGATTCAGCAGCATCCGGGATACCGTAAATTCCATAGTAATTGGAATAGTAACCTTCACGCATTGAGCCATCTCTTGAAAGTGCCCTTTCTTCACAATGATCTATAACAGGGAGGTGAAAGGACGAGGCGTATTCCAGTGCTCTCCTCATTATGTGCGGATCCCATATGGGATCCCCATCATCCGAAAAACCTATCGCACCAGCTTGTGCCAGGGTCCCCATTTCCGTCAATTCCTTTCCTTCCCTACCTTTGGTGGCTGCAGCAATGACTTCCAGTCTAGCCAGGCTAAGTACCTTTGCCTTTTCTTTTAGGCTATGAACAGCAGCAGGGCTGTCTAGTGAAGGTCTGGTATTAGGCATGCATGCAACAGTTGTTATCCCTCCGTTAAGTGCCGCCTTCAAACCGCTTTCAAGATCTTCTTTGTACTCGTATCCCGGTTCTCTTAAATGCGCGTGCATATCTATAAGCCCGGGAATGATGAGTTGACCTTTCGCATCTATTCTTTTGCCATTGAAGTCATGAGGGTTGTTTTCAATTATGTCTGTGATTTTTTCCCCATCCACAACAATGTTTTTCCGCTGGAATTTTCCTTCAATCAATACCTCGCCGTTTTCTATTAGATACCTCATTCCTCCATCCTCCCTCCAAGTACCGAATAAAGGAGAGCCATTCGTATAGCTTCACCGTTGGTAACCTGCTCTTGAACAACGCTTCTCTCAAAGTCCGCAACATGGTCGTCCACCTCGACACCTCTGTTCATAGGTCCCGGGTGCATGAAGATCACATCGGGTTTTGCATGTGAAAGCCTATCTTTTGTGATTCCATAGAGTTTATGATATTCTTCAAGTGTTGGAAAGAGCCCGCTGGTTTGTCTTTCAAGCTGCATTCTCAGAATATTTATAACATCTACTCCTTCAAGTCCTTTTCTGAGATCAATATAAACTTCTACACCCATGTCCTGAATATTCTTTGGAATAAGTGTTGATGGTCCGATAACTCTTACCTTTGCTCCCA
>QNAR01000244.1 GCA_003643975.1 Thermotogae bacterium
CGAACCCTTGTTGACTGCACTCAATGCCATCATATGGAGGACACCTTTCAGGTTCCTGTCACAGTGTTTCCTCATCACGCATTTACGGAAGTTCCCACTCTGGATTATTATGGGTACTGTTCCACAGCATTTCTGAAAATTCCTGTAATTTCCAAATTCGTGGGGGGTTAAAATAAAATTGTGTCTAGAGAGGAAAGGGAGGTAGAAAAGATGGACGAGAAGGAAAAAGAAATGTTTGAAAAAGCAAAGGAGAAAGCCATAAATGAAATGCTGGATAAATACTGTTCTAGAGATCCTCAGGAAAGATTAGCTATGAGAACATTCCTGGAAAACTTTCTGAATATCATCATGGCTTCCGAAAGAGATATTTACCTTGACAAGAATCACCACGATAAAGCAAATGGTTTCTACTCGCGAAATCTCGTTGCTGGAAATTGGAACCTGGAACTCAACGTTCCACGGGTCAGGAATGGCAAATTCAGACCCTTCGTTTTACCGGAACCATACAAGAGGTACGATGAAAGCTTCACTGATTTGATCATTTCGTTGGTTGCCAATGGATACTCACAGGCTGAGATTATGAACACCCTCAAATCAATGGGGCTTCCTTACTCAGAAAAAGAACTCATGAAGATTAGGGAAGAAATAAAGGAGAAACTCGATATGTTCAAATCACGTGAATTACCAAAGGATTGCTTTGCCCTTTTAATAGACGGCTATCATTGCGAGATAAAAGCAAGCTCTAAAGTGAAGAAAGCATGTATATATGTTGTTTTAGGGATAGATATGGAAGGGAAAAAAGACCTCTACGGTTTCTACACCTTCTTCGGTTCTGAGAATAGATTTGATTGGTTGAAGGTTTTCAACGATTTGATAGAAAGAGGATTAAAAAGGGTAATGATAGTAGTAAGCGATGATTTAACCGGTATTGGGGAAGCCATTAAAGCATGCTACCCCCTTGCTGATCACCAGCTTTGCTTTGTCCATTTGCAAAGAAATGTGAGAAAAAATATGGCTAAGAAGGACGCTAGCGAATTTAATAAGAAGCTCTCAACCATTAAAAACCAGGATTCCTTCGACGATGCTCTCGAAAAATTCGAAGAGTTGTGCCAGAAATACACTGGAAAATACAGTACATTTGTGGAGCATCTACTCCAACAAAAAGAAAAATACTTGGTCTTTTTGAAATATCCTGAGGATGTGAGAAAATACATCTATACCACTAATGCCGTTGAAAGCTTTAATAGCATGATAGAGGCTAGAAGAACTCGAATTGGCGGATTCTTTCAATCTGTTGAGATTGCTGAGATAAATATCCTTCTCTCTTACGAACGTTTGAAGTCCCGTAAATGGAAAAATCCCATCGCTTTAATTAGAGCTTCTCAATATGAAATTACCCAAATGTTTAACATTAGATATTTCCATCTCCAGACACAAAATTCTTGACATGTCTCAGCCTTAATCTTTTTTCTGTTCCGGCAATGGCTTCAAGAGCCGCCCACTTGCTTTTCAGCTTTTCTTTTTCATATTCTTCACGGTCTTCGGTAACTTCTTCAAACTCACTATCGACATGGGGCAATTCATACTCATCGAGATCGAGCTTTGCGATTCTGCTTTCATAGTAGATTTTAACCGTTGTTCCATCTTTAACAGCTTGTTCTATATCGTATACATCAATATAATCTCCGAAAACATTTCGAGTATCCCTATCCTGAAGGCTGATAGGTGTACCTGTAAAACCTATGAACGATGCGTTGGGCAACGCATCGCGCATATGTCTTGCAAAACCATCTATAAAGTCATACTGTCTTCTATGCGCTTCATCTGCAATGACCACAATGTTTCTTCTTTCAGACAATAAAGGGTATTTATCTCCCTTTTCATCGGGCATGAATTTTTGAATAGTTGTGAAGACAATTCCACCTGAAGCAACCCTCAGTTTTTCTTTCAAGTCTTCCCTTGATTCCGCCTGTACCGGTGTCTGCCTGAGTATGTCCCGTGAAGATGAAAAAGTTTTGAAAAGCTGGTCATCTAAATCATTCCTATCTGTAATCAGCACAATTGTGGGATTATCCATTTCCAAAACCAGCTTGCCGGCATAAAAGACCATTGAAAGGCTTTTACCACTTCCTTGAGTATGCCAGACAACCCCACATCTTTTATCACCTTCTGGTGAAGTGGCCAAGAGCGTAGCCCGAACTGCTCTGTTAACCGCATAATATTGGTGATATGCAGCAAGCTTCTTTATCGTGCCATCGTCTCCATCCTCAAAGGTTATGAAATGCCTGACAAGATCTAGGAGAACTCTCTTGTTTAACATTCCCCTGATAAGCACTTCCATTTGAGAGATATAATGCGTATTTTCGGAGTTTTCTCTCTTTTCTTCTGCTTGGTTCTCAACAGCAATTTCTGAAGTTTCATTAAGGGAAAAGCGAGAATCTTCCGGGATGTATTCGTATTTACTGAAATTGATACCCTGTTCAATGATGGTTTTTCCATCAATGGTTTTCCAGGGCATAAAGCGGTCTTTCTTTGAGGAAACTGTTCCAGCCCTTGCCTGAAAACCATCAGAAATTACAAGAACTTCATTA
>QNAR01000245.1 GCA_003643975.1 Thermotogae bacterium
AACTCATTACATCCCCTCCCGATTCATCGTGCTTGATTATATCATTTCATTCTCATTGTATGCCAGATTCCCAAATAGTACATTGATTTCAAGGCTAATTTTAAGTTTCCCAAAGAACAATTGACAACCCATAGCAGATATGATAAACTATGCTCATTATATGAACAACGTTCACTTATTGAAGGGATGTGAAATTCGATGAAGACACTTATTATCTACACCAGCAAGACCGGAACGACGGAGAAATGTGCTAAAAAGTTATCGGCGGCTCTTAAGTCGGAAACTAGACTGCTAAAGCTGAGAGACGCGGCAAAAGAAAACCTTGGGGCATACGACGCTATTATCTTCGGAAGTTATATTCACATTGGGAAAGTACCTTCAAAGCTGCAAAAATTCATTGGAAAGCATCCAGAACTTATGGAGAAGAAACTCGGGTTATTCCTTTGTATGGGTGATACAGCTGAAAAACTCGATGAATACCTTGCAAACAATTTTAATGAGCGCTTTTTGAATCATTGCAGTGTAAAAGGTTATTTTGGTGGGGAATTCAATTTTGAAAAAATGGGTTTTGTCATCAGAAAAATGATCAAAAAAATGTCTGAAGGAAAAGAACTTCCTTCTGTAAAGGTAGAAAACATCGAAAGTTTCGCGAGAAAATTCGAAGGGTGAACAAGATGGTAGATAAAGAAAAAAGAATCAAAAAGCGCAGGGAATATTTCGTAAAAGCCACCAGAGAAATCATTGAAGAAGAGGGCATGGAAGGCTTGAATGTTAGAAAAATCGCAGAGAGAGCCGGATACGCTCCAGCAACCATTTACAATTACTTTGGCAATCTGAATAGCTTGCTCAACGCTGTTATGGATAGTTATGCCGCCGACATAATGAAATGGCTTCAAGACAAGCTATCATTGAATTTACCCGCAGCAAAAAAACTGAAAGCTATGTACATGGAATTTGCACGGTTCTTTCTCGAAAAGACTGAATTGTTCAAGATCATATTCATGAACGAAAGCCTTGGAACTGTTGAAGATGAATCAATGATGCCTAATTTCGCTGAAATGTACCAGCTGAGAATCGGGCTTTTTCACGCTCTTGCGGATGAATACAGCTACTCAAAGGATGATGCATTAAGGTTGGAAGGAATCATAACCCCGATGCTCTTTGGAATGTTTTATGCCCGAAGATTTGGCATTTCCCGGCTTGAGCCAGAAAGGTTTCTTCAGGAATTGAAATCAAATATAGAATATCTGATACCAGAATCGAGGGATTGATTAATGAAAAAAACGGCAAAACGCGTTCTTATTGTAGTTGTTGCGGCCATTGTGCTTTTTGGCTGTTTCGTTGTCATCAAGCTATCAGCCGAATATGCTCAAATGAAGAAAGAGCTGGAAACCATTGTACTTTCAGACATTGATTGCTCCAATCTCAAAGATGGAAACTACCATGGAAATTACAAGCTTGGGCTTGTCAGTGCGAGGGTTCGTGTGAGAATTGACGATGGAAAGATAAGTGATATTGAGATAATCGAGCATGTAACAGGAAAAGGCAAAAAAGCCGAAGAAATAATCAACAGCGTTATAGAAGAACAAAGTGTCAAGGTCGATATAATAAGTGGCGCAACATTCAGCAGTAAAACCATATTAAAAGCAATTGAGAATGCGCTAGACAACGAAGTGCAAACTATGTAATTTGCTTTTTAAGTTGAATTTGTGTATAATGAACTGAGAATTACAATATTTCTTCATCGGGAGGTGGTGCTGAATGAGCAGGAGAATATCAAGACATATAAACAAGTTCATAAGCTCAATTCGGCATAGCGTAGCTTTCCCGACGTCTTTTTTCTTTTAGCTTATAAAACAAACATATTTAGAACCCTTTGAAAGCCACGCTGTGCTAAAGCGGTGGCTTTTTTATTTCTAATACTAAAACCAAAGACCACGGCTTAGGCCGTGTTTTTTTATGGAGGTAGAGAGATTTGAGAGGAATAGTGGTAAATGTTCAAAAGGGTCTTTACAGAGTGAGAAATGCTGGTACACAGGAAGAAGTGGACTGTACTCTCAGAGGTAAACTCTTTAAACAAAGCCGGACAACCAAAACGCTTGTTGTAGTGGGAGATTATGTCGAATTCCAGCCTGTTGTAGGCGGTAGGGGGGTAATAACTTCAGTAGAAAAGCGAAAAAGCAAGTTAGTCAGAAAAGGAGCAGGCCCAAAAGGGGTGCACCTTGAACAAATAATAGCCGCTAATATCGATCAGGCAATTCTTGTTTTTGCGGTTAAAAATCCAGAATACAACAAAAATCTTATAGAGCGATATATTGTCTCAGCTAAACATGGTGGAATTGAGCCAATAATCTGCTTCAATAAGATAGACCTTATAGAAAAACTCGAAATTCTTGAAGATATCGAAGAATATCAAGCCCTCGGTTATAAAACGTTGCTAACCAGCACAGTTACAGCTGAGGGTATCGAAGAATTGAAGGCTCTCCTAAAAGGCAAAACCTCGGTATTCACTGGGAGTTCAGGCGTTGGAAAGTCTTCACTCGTTAATGTGATATTTGAAGAAGAAAAAGCAAA
>QNAR01000246.1 GCA_003643975.1 Thermotogae bacterium
GAGGGCCTTTTGATTTCCACCCACGAAAACGGTTCGGTTATACTTTGGAAATTTTAAATTCATTTACTCCGACAAGGCCGACAGGACCGTCAAATTCCGAACAGCTCCGACAGCGTTTCAAATAAGGCTTACAAAGATTTTTGCTTTGCCAGAGATGCGATACATTCCTTCGCGCTCGAGTATTAGACCAGAAGAAACTAACCTATCGAGGGTTGAATAGGCTGTTGTCCTTTTGATACCGCTGTTTTGGAATAGCTCAAGAATTTCTTCTTTTGAGCCTATGAAATCTGTGCATAATTTCAATGCTTTTTTCTGGATTTCCGTAAGAATAAGGCTTCCCATATATTCACGAACGATTTTCTTTATAGTGGTTTTGCATTTGCTTTCATCAACATATTTTTCTGAGAGGTTTTCAAAGGCGACTTTTTGCGCTATCCATAAGGCGTCACGAGGGTTGCCATCGGCAAAAGATACTATCTGAACAAGCGCATTTTTCTTAAACCAGCCATTCATACCTTCGAGTCTTCTTAATAACAGTTCCAGAATATCTGAGTCTGACATTTCATACAGAAAAATTACATCCTTGATTATATTCTCAAGATTTCCGGATTCGTTCCATTTCATTCTATCCTGCTTATATTCTCTGTAAATGGAATATGGGAGAGAAAATATTGTAACCATACTTTCCTGTTGAAGCTCAAATTTCAATGAATCGAGAACGTTCAAAACATCTTGTTTTGATTCCTTGTCAAGCTCGTCTATCAAAAGCGCTATTTTTCCGTATTCTTCGATGGAGGTTTTCAACAGTCTGTGGAGCTTTTCATGAGCCGCAAAGACATTGAATCTTGGGAGTTGAGTCTTCTCATACTTAGCATCTCCCTTTGCAATCATTGATACTCCAAGAGTAGCCCCCTTGATAACCGCCACTTCTTCAATTATCCAATTCAGGACTTCTTTGGCAAGATTTTTTATAGCGTGGTTTTCAACTCTGCTCAAGTTCAAGGAAATTGTGTATAAAAGGTCGTAAAGAATAGATTCTTTGTTTTCACGGTGTATCAGGGAAATCCGTATTTTCTTTATTTCTTCAGAGTCGATCATATTCAGTATCGTGGTTTTCCCAACCCCGGTTTCCCCACAAAGGCCAAATATGCCAAAGGGGTGGTAACGAGTGAGCATGTTCAACTTCGATATTTCATTTTCTCTATCAACCAGATAGTTTTGTTCTTTCTTTTGAAGCGGTTTGTCGGCAAGGGCTTTAATGATTTTTTCGGCTTCCATGTAATCACCTCATCTTATTATATCACTCCGACAAGGCCGACAGGACCGTCAAATTCCGAACAGCTCCGACAGCGCATGAAGAATGCTTTTTGGCTCTCGGTTCTTTGTTCTCACCACTTTGTCAATATTCTGTGGAAGAGTTGTGCATATATTCTTGCCATCATTACCAGATCATCTACAAGAACTCTTTCATCCGGTTGATGCTCTGTCTCTTCCCTGCCAGGGAATAAAGGGCCAAAAGCAACAGCGTTGGGCACAGCTCTGGCATAAGTCCCACCACCTATGGTGTGGAGCTGGGCTTTTTCTCCGGTAACTTTCTCATATACATTGATGAGTAGCTTCACTAGCTCGCTGTCGGGAGATACATAAAGTGGATCATGATGATGTTCCCGCTCTATTTTCAGCCCTCCCAACGCTTCTTCAATCTGTGCTTTTATACGTTTCTCGTTGAAAAAAACCGGATATCTGATATTTATGACGCCTTCGATTTTTTCTCCGTCGTATCTCAATGTACCGAAATTTACGCTAAGCGGTCCTGTTATTTTATCCCGGCCTGCTATTCCCAGGGAATTTCCATCTGTTTCATAGCCTATTTTTGAAGAAACTTTTTCAACAAACTCTTGAAGACCGGTTTTTGAAAGCTCCAAATTCGAAAGGAAATCCAGCAGCGCTGAAATGGCATTTACCCCGGCTTCAGGCTTTGATCCATGTGCTGAAACACCTTTTACATGAATTGCTAATGCATCGGCACCTTTTTCCCAGCTGATCGTTGCTTTGTTTTTGGGCTTGAAGATTTCGAGCAGTGCCAGTAATTTATCGAGATCGCCCTTCATCACTACCCTGGCATCAGCTGCGACCATATTTGAGGCTTCGCCACCTTCAAGTTCAACGATTTCAAAGCCCTCTTTATTCTCTCCCGCTTCTTTAGAAAATCTGTAATTCACAATACCTTTTTCAGCGTATATGAGTGTAAAGGCAGCATCGGGTGTCACAGACATTTCCGGGATTTCTTCTTTTTGAAGGTAATAATTTATACCACCCCAGCCTGATTCTTCGTTCGTTCCGAATATTATTCTGATCCTGTTTCCGGGTTCAATGCCCGCATCCTTTATTGCTTTCATGGCATACAGTGCAGCTATGGTAGGGCCTTTGTCATCAATGGCCCCTATCCCATATATATATCCATTCTTAACAATGCCCCCATATGGCTCTACACTCCAGCCTGTTCCTTCGGGAACCACGTCAAGGTGTCCCAGGACACCGAAAAGCCTGCCGGTGTTTCCATATTGCAC
>QNAR01000247.1 GCA_003643975.1 Thermotogae bacterium
AGCGATATATGGACTATAAGTGGGGGAGTAAACAGGTTATATTTGTCAAACAAAAAGTTGTTATATGGAACGGGAAAAGGGATCCAGAATTACGGGGTATCAATGGAACTATCTGTTGGCGAGGAGACAAAAAAGTTTCAGCTTAATATCAATGATTTAAGTCTCGGCAATTCCCTTCTCAAACATCTGAGCTTCCATCTTGGCGATGAGAACTATCTCGAAATAGGTGCTAATTTGGACAGTATTGATTGGGATGCCTTGTATGGAAAATCAAAGCCGTTGTATTTAGATTTACATTGTATGGCTGTTGAAGGAATTCTCAGGCTTAATTTCTCAGGAACTTCTTTTTTCGATGTACTGGAAATGATAGGCATAAAGTATTATATAAAAGCGTTATCGGATAGATATCTCGTGCTTGGCTTGGAAGAAGGAAATCCTTATTTCAAATTTAAATTCTGAGGTGAGAAAATGACAGAATACGTTAAAAAGAAAGAAATCATGATAGCCATAAGCCAAAAGATTGAGGGATGCACTGCATGTCCCCTTGGTATGGAGAGAACAAACGCCGTGCCGGGTGAAGGTTCACTGGAAAGCCCGGTGGTTTTCGTTGGTGAAGCCCCCGGAGCAGATGAAGATGCCAGTGGGAGACCCTTTGTGGGAAGAGCCGGACAATTACTCACAAAGATTCTGGAGTCGGTTAATCTTTCGAGAGAGGATGTTTATATAACAAATATCGTAAAATGCAGACCACCAAAAAACCGTGTTCCCACTTACGAAGAAATGAAATCCTGCTCGCCTTTTCTGCTTTCCCAGCTTGCAGTCATTAAACCAAAACTCATAGTAACCCTTGGCGCGACAGCCCTTTCTTTCTTTCTGGAAAATGAAAAAGTGGCCATCACAAAATGTCGGGGGCAGCTTTTTGATTGGTACCCGGGGGTGAAGATTTTTGCAATGTTCCATCCTAGTTACTTGTTGAGAAATCCATCGAGAACTCCGGGTTCACCAAAATATCTAACATGGGAAGACATCAAGAAAGTAAAGAAAATGTATGATCAAGCCCTTAGAGGAGAAGAAATTTCTTTGTGATTAAAAATTGAGAGGAGAGATATCATGGCAGATAATATACTGGTAACTGGAGGCGCGGGCTTTATAGGTTCACATGTCGTAAATGCTTTGATAGAAAAAAACATCATGCCAATCGTAGTCGATAACCTTTCTTCCGGGAAAATTGAGAACCTCGATCCAAGAGCACTTTTCTACCAGCAGGACATTACAGATGACGAAATGATGGAAAAGATTTTCATGCTTCATAAGCCAAAGTATGTTTTTCATCTGGCTGCACAAATAAGCGTTTCTAATTCTGTGAAAGACCCCATTGAAGATGCGCGCATAAACATAATTGGTTCACTGAAGCTGCTGGAGTTTTCTGTGAAATATGGTGTTGAAAAATTCATTTTCTCATCCACTGGTGGAGCTATCTATGGTGATGATGTCTCGGAGATACCCACGTCAGAAAATGAATTTCCAAAGCCAATTTCTCCTTATGGAATTGCAAAGTTTTCTGTTGAGAACTATCTGAGGTTTTACAATTATCAGCATGGTTTAAAATACGCTGTATTGAGATATGCGAATGTTTATGGACCACGCCAAGACCCCCACGGGGAAGCTGGAGTAGTAGCTATATTTTCCGAAAGGATGCTCAAAGATGATGAAGTGATAATCTTTGGAGATGGTGAAAACATAAGAGATTATGTATATGTCACAGATGTTGCCAGCGCCAATCTCCTTGCAATGGAAAAGCTTGAAAATGAAGTTGTCAACATCTGTACAGGCGTAGGAACCTCTGTAAATGAGCTTTTCGCAGCTTTGAAAAAATCAACAGGTTATTCAAAAGAACCTATTCATGCCGATCCAAGGCCAGGAGATTTGAGAAAGTCCATCTTAAGCTGGGAAAAAGCTAAGAATCTCATGGGATGGAAACCTTCTGTGAGGTTAAATGATGGGTTGGTGAAGACCGTTGAGTTCTTCAGAAACAAATTGGAAACCGCTCAGTGAGCGATTAAGGCCTGAACATTTCGATGATGTTGTTGGCCAGTATCATCTGACTGGAAAAAATGGAATCATAAGAAAAGCACTGGAAAAGAGAAAACTCTTTTCAATGATACTCTATGGTGCTCCTGGAACTGGAAAAACGACAATTGGGCACCTGATAGAAAAAAACCTTCCTGATAATCATGAATACCTTTATTTCAGTGCAACAACACAGCGAACAGGAGAGTTAAAACAGTTATTCCAAAGGGCTGAACAGCTGAAGCGATATGGAACCCAAATGGTTCTTTTTGTCGATGAAATTCACCGTCTGAACAAAGCTCAACAGGATATTTTTCTACCTGTTACCGAAAAAGGAACAATCATACTCATAGGGGCAACAACGGAAAACCCGAGCTTTGAAGTCAATCCCGCACTTTTGTCAAGATGCAGGCTTATTATTCTTAAAGAGCTAAAAACTGAAGATCTCACTAAATTGCTTAAAAAGGCAATACACAAAGACAGGATTATCCAGG
>QNAR01000248.1 GCA_003643975.1 Thermotogae bacterium
GTAGTTTTAGAAAATGAGCTTAAAGATGCTATCAAGAAGATAAATCCATGGATTGAAGAGGATCAGGTAAACGAGGTTGTAAGAAGAATAACCACGCCACAGGCAAATTCGCTTTTAGAAGCAAACAAGGAAATTCATGATTTACTGATTGAAAATATCTCGGTTTCTGAAAACAGAAAAACAGGAGAGAGAAGCCCAACCGTTAGGTTTATAGACTTCAAAAATCCGGAAAATAATTCATTCCTTGCTATCTCACAGTTTAAGGTAAACATTCCCGGAACGGAAAAACATATCATTCCTGATATTGTCCTTTTTGTCAACGGTTTGCCTCTTGTTGTGATAGAGTGTAAATCCCCCGCGATAGCTGCCCCCATAAATGAAGCGATAACCCAGCTTATGAGATATTCAGACAGGAGAGGAGCTAAAGAAGGGAATAAAAAACTCTTCTGGTATAACCTGTTCATGGTTGCAGCATCGAATCAGGTGGCAAAGTATGGAACTATCACAAGCGGCTATGAACACTTTGTGGAATGGAAAGACCCTTATCCGTTCAGTTTATCTGACGCGAGCAATGAAAGAACAGTAACGAGCCAGCAGGTTCTCATCCAGGGCATGCTTTCAAAGGAAAACTTTCTCGATATACTTCATACGTTCACCCTTTTCAAAGAGGATCCAAAGGGTGGCATGATTAAAGTTGTGCCAAGATACCAGCAGTTTAGAACGGTGAAGAAAATCGTAAAGAAGTTAAAAGAAGGGAAAACCCCGGAAGAGCGTGGAGGGATTGTTTGGCATACTCAGGGTTCCGGAAAATCGCTCACTATGATGTTTACAGTTAGGGCAATGTACCATGACCCGGAATTGAGCAAATTCAAGATTGTTTTTGTCACAGACAGAAAGGATCTTGAGAAGCAATTAAGGGAAACGTCTAAAAGCGTCGGCTTTACTGTAAATCTCGCAAATAACATAAAGAAGCTTCAAGTCCTGTTGAGGACAAACACCCCGGATCTTGTTATGGGTATGATTCATAAATTTCAGGAAAGGGAACTTAAAAAGGAGTTTCCTTTACTCAATGAATCGCCCAATATTCTTATTCTGATAGATGAAGCCCACAGGACACAGTATAAATATCTGGGAGCGAATTTGAGAAAAGCGTTGCCCAATGCCGTCAAAATAGCTTTTACTGGTACACCAATCGAGAAAACGGAACTGACATTTGGCGACTATATTGATAAATATGGCATCTTGCAATCTGTTAAAGACGGTGTCACTGTTGAGATTGTTTATGAAGGCAGAGTTCACAGTGCGGAACTTTCTGATCCGGAAGCTGTTAATGCGAAGTTCGAAGATATCTTCTCAGGGTTTGATAAGGAAGAAAAGGAAAGAATCGCAGGAAGATATACATGGCGGGCTTATCTTGAAGACAAAAATGTTATATGGGATAAGGCGAAAGATATGATAGATCATTATGTTACCCATGTTTTTCCAAATGGGTTCAAAGCCCAGGTTGTATCTGTCTCGAGGCTTGCTGCAATGAGGTATAAGGAAGCCCTTGAAAACGCTTTGAAGGAGAAGATTGAGGAATTGAGAAGCAATAATCCCGATAGAATAGATATAGATCTTCTCCAGAGATTAGAAGTTGGCGTTGTTATATCAGGATCGCCCAATGACCCTCCGGAATATCAGCCATATATTGACCCAAATGAGCACGAAAGGATAATAAAGAGCTTCAGACTTCCTTTTGGTAATTGCGACGAATCTGGAGTCTCTGGTAACGTTGGTATCCTGGTTGTCCAGAGCATGCTCATAACAGGTTTTGACGCCCCCATTGAACAGGTTATGTACTTAGACAACTTGATAAAAGAGCATAACCTATTACAGGCAATAGCGAGGGTCAACAGGGTATATGAAAATAAATCCTGTGGGTTTGTCGTGGATTATGTGGGTGTTTTTAAGCATCTTAAAGAGGCTCTTTCAATTTACGCTGATGAAGATATAAGAGAAATAACGCAAGTCGTTAGAAACAAGGCAAAAAGCATTGATAAATTGAAATACATTCACGGCCTTATCAACGATTTCTTTAAAAGGTATGGTATTGAAGAATGGGTTGTTTCAATAAATGAATGTGTGGATATCCTCGAAGACGAAGAAGCCAAAAATGAATTCATTATGCTGGTAAGGGAATTTAACAAGGCCATGGACGCAGTGCTTCCCGATCCCGAAGCCTTAAGGTATCTTACTGAGCTAAAGATTCTTGGTTTTATAAAAGAAACAGCGAGAAATAGGTATAGAGATGAAAAGTTGAGCATAAAAGATGCCAGCAGAAAAATAAGGGAAATTGTTGAAGAATACCTTGTTTCAAAGGGTGTAGATCCAAAAATTCCACCAACACCTCTTCTTGAAGATGATTTTCTCAAAAAGATAAAATCAGTAAAATCGCCTAAGGCAAGAGCTAAAGAGCTGCTCAATGCGATGAGAGAATACATAGAAAAACACTTCGAAGAAGACCCTGAATTTTACGAAAGATTCTCTGACAAAATCAATAGAATTTTGCAGGAATACAA
>QNAR01000249.1 GCA_003643975.1 Thermotogae bacterium
AACCCTCGAGTAGAGATTTTGCAGACCTCCGCCTTTGACCCCTTGGCTACGTCGCCTCGCTATGGGTATTTTAACACGGTTTCTTTCTTTCTTTCAACCACCAAATAAACAATTATGGAAACTTTCGTGATAGAATTTTGAAGTCTTGCTTTCTCAAAAGAGGGATTATCTGTGATGCAAATATATCCAATTCGTTTTTCAAAGCCTGTGTTGCCAAGTAGAAGTGAAAAGATAATTTGAAGATCTGTTGATCTCCGCGATTGAGAATAATGGATATATTACTCTATTGCCTGAAAAGCCCATAAGATCTGCCATAAAAATAAGAAACAATTCGGAAAAAAGACCTGGAAGAAATTGGTTATAATATTATCAATTCTCTTTATTCACCAAGACGCGTTGGATCAAATAACATATGAATTGGTTGTTCTGGAATATTTCCCATTGTAAAGAACGAGACAAGGCAAAAAATAGCTTTGATGAAGTAAACCTTAATAAATTTAAGGTGGTTGATTAGCCGAAGGAGGGAATATAAAGTGGTTAAGCTAATACCCATTCGTTTTTCAAAGCCTGTTGTCCCTGATGATATTAAAGACTCGTCGTTAGAACAACGGTTGGTAAAAGAGCTGGAAGAAAATAAAATCGAAATAGAAGAAAAAGATATTTTGGTTATAACGTCTAAAATAGTTTCTTTGCTTGAAGGAAATGCTGTGCAAATCTCTTCAATAAAGCCGAGATGGCGTATCAAATTTCTTTCAAAGCTTTTTTCGATTGATTCTCATCGACTCGAACTGGTTTTTAGGGAAGGAAAAGTTCTGGGCATTGTGCCACTGAGAAGGATTATGAATGATAAGTTCATCAGGAACTTTTACCTGAAGCATTCCAGGGATATAAAAGCAACACAGGAAATGCTGCGTAAAAATTTTGTCAATGTACCAATGACCAATAAACTGGGACTTATTTTTGATAATGGTGGCATAGATGGTTCAAATGTACCCGAAGGTTTTTTGGTTCCTTTGCCTAAGGATCCATGCCTTTCGGCGAAGAAAATAAGAGATTATATTAGGCGCAAGTACAATAAAAATGTTGCGGTGGTAGTTACAGATACATTATCAGTTCCAAACAGGACAGGGGCTCTTGATGTTTGCGTTGGTTGCTCTGGTATTTACCCAATTACTGTTAACGAATCGGGCCCTGATTTGTTTAAGCCTAACAAGTTCGGAGGAAACGTTGTTGTTGTAGATGCTGTTGCTGCAATTGGAGGAGCTGTTATGGGTGGAAATACTGAGCTTACCCCGGTTATCATTGTGAGGGGATTTGAGTACAAGTTCTGGGAAGATAAGGGCGATTGCGAGGAGTATCAAAGCATAATCAGTTTTCCTATGAGATCCAAGATAAAAGCTGGATTTTATACCGTATTGAACACAATTTTGTTCAAACTTGCACAGTTTTTTCTATTTTTAAAAAGTGGAAGATGAGTCTTTCAACGACTTAGATCCCAGTAATACGTGTGAAAATTTTCATTTCCCAGAACGAATCTGATTTGATAATCCACGATTTCTTTCCACATGAGCGGGGAAGTCTCTGGAATAAATCTTATAAGCTCATTAGGGGTTCCAAATATGTTCTCCTCATTTCGCTCGATAGATGAAGTGCGCAATTTATCGAATTCTATCACAAGATTCCCAAGTTTCATTCTATCTTCGTATATTTGCCCGGATACCTTTTTGTTGTTAAGCAATACAGTATCACTGACAGGGAACTTTACGGGCATATAATCGGGTCTTATTTTTTTGTGAAGCGCTATAACTTCGTTGACAGTTGGTTTTACATATTTCTTTCCACATTTATCGCAATAAAATGCGTGTTTTGCACTCCGTATAGAACCGATAGTGCCGCATTTTGGACATCTCCAGAGAAGTTTTTCAATACCCCTATAATCCCTGTAAGGAAGCTCGAAAGTGGGATCTGGCTTAGTTAAGAATCCCTTGATTTTTTCTTCAAAATGCTGGTCTTCTGGAGAAACCGGGTCGCCGAATTCAATGGTAGCCCTTCCCAATCTAATTCTGTTGGACCACCTTGGCCATAGTCGCTGGATACCATAAAATTTCACGGGAATAACGGGAATATTTAATTTCCTTAGAAGCTTCCAGATTTCTTTTCTGATGCAGATGGGCTCACCGTCCCAGGTGCGTGCAGCTTCAGGCGCTATTCCAATATCAAAGCCATTTCTTATTGTTTCGATGATTCTTTTCATCGCCAAAAAATCCACGGTATAGCGCTTAACAGGTATAATCCCGACTTTCCACATGAAGGGGATCCTGTCGAAGTACAATGCTGTACTGACAAACCTGAAGTATCGATTAACTGCGTAATACACGAGTGGACCATCATAATGGGTCTGGTGAAGGATAGCAATCACATGCGGGCCTTTTGATTTCAGTGCTTTGCTGTTAACGACCTTAGGCCAAACGATGATCTGGACAAGAAATTTCATGAGCAAATTCAAAAAGATATATTGCCATGGAACACTACGGGAATAATCAAAGGGAATATACTTAC
>QNAR01000250.1 GCA_003643975.1 Thermotogae bacterium
CTATCTGCTTGCGGTGTTTCTATTAGTGGCAATTAACTTGCTACATAAATAGTCATAAATAATTTTAAAGAGTTCTATATGAATTATGATTATTCAGAATTCACGATTAATAGCGCTATTGATTTTAGAATCAACTTATTCAAAGGTGTTTTTGGCAAGATAAAAATCCAGCATTTGGAAAAATAAAAATCCAGCACCCGGGGTAAAAAAATTAAGCCTTAATACTCGAGTGTTCCAATCGGTAACTCTTGCCTGTAAATACCAGTAAATGACAATGGTGAATTAATCTGTCTATTATGGCACTGGTGAGTTTGTCATCGTAAAATATCCCATTCCATTTGCTGAATTCAAGGTTCGTTGTGATTATTACGCTGTTCCTCTCGTATCTTTCTGCGATCACTTGAAACAAGAGTTGTGCTCCTTCTCGGTCTAGCGGTATGTAACCCCATTCGTCACATATGAGCAAATCCGTCTTTCTGAGTGTTTTCAAGAATCTCTTCAATGCTCCGTTGTTTTTCGCTTCCACGAGTTCGTTTACCAGTGTAGCCGTTCTGTAAAACCTGGTTTTCTTTTCCCGGTTACAGGCAGCAATACCAATGGCTGTTGCCATGTGTGTTTTCCCTGTTCCTACAGGACCATACAGTATTAGGTTTTCTTTCTTTTCCAGAAACCTCCCTTCTCGTAATTCTTCAAGTGTTATACTCTGGGGTATCTGTACGTTTTCAAAGCTGTAGTCTTCAAAGGTTTTCATTACCTCGAAGTTGGCCTGTTTTAGGTAACGGTTTTTACGTGATACCCGTCTGTTTTCAATCTCCAGCTTCAGTAGTTTCAGAAGGAATTCTTCGTTGGTTTCTGCCTGTATCCTTTGGTAGTTTTCCACTATGCTTTTCCCCAATCTCAGTTCTTTGCAGTATTGAGCGATGAGTTCTTTCATTTCACCTCACCCACCAGGGAATCGTATTCCTTGAAATCGGTTGTGTATGTCTGTAATCTCGGTACTTCGTTTCCCGTTTCAAAGGGTGATGGTTCTTTCTGAATCAAGCGTCGATACGAGAGGAATATGGTCTCAACATTGCAACGCTCACTCTCTTGACTCATCTCTAGTGCATGTCTTGCGGTTTCCATATCTGTTTCACGCAGCATCTTGACCAACAACTTCAGGCTGTTTTTCTTTTCCTGGTAATCACAGGCTTCGAAGTATTCTTGCCAAATAGGGGGTAATTCCCTGTAAAATCCCGTGTATTTCAACGCACGTGGCCTTTTGCTCAAGGTCTCAAGGTATGGATACCAATTCAGAGATTGGAGGTTGTGTCCATATAACCTGGGGTGTTTTACGAGCACTTTGTAGTCTTCATCCAGTATCTCTATCTCAGATGCCCCTATCTTCAACCACACTTCTATTTCCGCACATTTTGGAGATACAGAGTATCTGTTGTTTTCAAAACGAAGCATCCCGTACTTGTCTGTCTTCAGTTTCTGTAACCTGGAAATATCCAAGGACTTTTCGTTGAGTGGCAGCATCTTCTCCTTCTCTTCCAAGAATAGTTCTTTAATACCCTTCCCCTTCCGGTAATGGTGCCTTTCCATATCTTTCTCCGAGAGGGTTAAGAGTTTTTTGTTGTAGTCCTCAAGGTTTTCTATCCTTGGCATGGGAACGAAGAAGTTGCGCCTGTTGTATCCAACCTTGTTCTCCACATTGCCTTTTTCATTGCCACAGCCCGGATTACAGAACACAGGTTCAAAACCATAATGGAGACAGAAGCTGTAAAACTTCTCCGTTACCTTTCTTTCTCCTCCGGTTAGAATCTCCTTCACCACGGGAGACAGATTGTCGAACCATATACGCCCGGGAACCTTTCCCATATGTTCGAATATGTTCTTTAATCCCTCGAGCAAACATTCGAGATTTTCCCCTCTAAACAGTTGAAAATATCCACCGTTGCTGTATGGGAAAGAGAGGTTCAGATAATGCAGCGTCGTTTCTTTCCCCTTTTCAATGAACTGAGCATGTCCAAAATCCGCTTGTGCCTCGCCACCAGGATGGTCAAGAGGTAAATAGCCTTCGTTGGAATATAATTCTTTCTTTTTCTTCCTCACATATGCCCTCACCGTACGTTCACTGAGAGAGAAATCTGGATATTCCTCACACAGTCTCTTGTAAACCCTTCTGGCGGTATGACGTTGTTTGGCCTTGACCTTTTTATCTCCTTCCAGCCATTCATCTATTTTGGGTTTGTATGGGTCGAGCTTGGAATTTCTCTTTCTGCGTTGAACATACCCGTTGAAATCATCCATTTCGTCGTATTTCTTCACCGTTCTGAAGTCATGACCCGTCTCATTGGCTATATCTCTCAGCGACTTCCCTTTAAATTCTCGCAGATATTTGATATGATGTATCTGGATCATTGTCAGCACTCCTTTCTAACCCCCTTTAACTGTTTGCTGTGCAATTAAAGGGTAATGGATTTCCCGGATGCTGGCAATGATCTTTTCCTTTTTCCTTACCGCTGTATTTTTATCCTGCCACTCGCTGTATTTTTATTTTGCCATACACAAA
>QNAR01000251.1 GCA_003643975.1 Thermotogae bacterium
CCCCTGAATATTTGGGATTGGTAAGCTGCACTTCTGATGCCAAGTCCCAGAATCACAGCAGTGAAAGGCGAAAATCTTATGCCGGCTCTCGGAAATCCGTAAAAGATGAGAAATAATATAACCAGCTCCGGAATGCTTCTGAAGATCCGCTCATAGACGATAACAAAAGCTTTAAATACCTTTCCACCGTATACTTGCCCAAAGGAAAGGGGCAGGGCAATTGCCAGCCCCAACCCCAACGATAGGAACGTTATTTTTAACGTTACCCATGTGCCTTTCAGTAGAGTTGGAAAGGAATTTAATATTAGCGAGAACTTGTCGATGCTAATCCCTTCCCTTCTTCATAGATTAGAAATACTTTGAAATTATTTCTTCTATCTCGCCTGATTCCTGAAGGCGTTTGATTCCCTCGTTTATCAAATTTAAGAGTTCCTTGTTCCCTTCAGGTACAGCTATACCGTATTCTTCACCTGTTTTGATAATGCCAACAATTTCGACTGGCCGGCTCTTAGCATACATTTCCGCAACAGGTGAATCGAGCACAATCGCATCAACATTTTCATTTACAAGATCAGTCATAGCCAGCACGAAGGTTTCATATCTTTTGAAATGTCCGGTAATAATTTTCGTATCTACAAGGTTTTCCTCAACCCATAAATCGGCCGTTGTGCCCGTTTGGACTCCCACATTGTGCTTACCGAATAGAACGGTAATATTGAGGCCAGACCCCTTTTTCACTACTACGCTTTGGTCGGCTACCCAATAAGGTGTAGAAAAATCCACAACCTGCTCCCGGTCATCAGTGATCGTCATTCCGGCAATAACCATATCAAGGTTACCAGAAGCCAGAGCGGCAATAAGAGAATCAAAGGCCATGTCCACTATCTTTACTTCAAAGCCCATTTCATCTGCTATCGCTCTGATCAAATCCATGTCAAAGCCAACAAATTCACCGCTTTCAACATACTCAAATGGCGGGAAATCCGCACTGGTACCAACCGTATAGGTTTTTCCAAAGGCAAAAACAGCAAGAAGAACCAAAAGAACTACGAGAAAACCTTTTTTCATTACCTCACCCCCAAAATAATGGTGTCAGAATATTCTGAAGTAAAATCCCAGACTGATAGAAAATTCATCATTTAAGAAACTGAAAGTGCCAGCGGGGTTATAGGGGAAGAACACACTATGATTGCCATCTGAAATCTTTACCCCTGCCGCTTCAATATTAAAATCTAAAAGACCTGGATAGTAAGCCACAGATAACCAAAAATCTCCTTGGTGAAATGTGGAATAAAATCCGGAACGGAAGTTATAAATCCTGTGAAGAAAGGTAACGTCTGTTTCAGTTGGATCAAATATTTGGTCGTTAAATGTGATATAGTAGGGATCAGCACTCAAGGGGCTAACAAGGGTATTGTGGTAATGATATGAAAGGATTCTAAGTGCGTAACCGCTTTCAAAATTTCTCCTGACAGTTCCCATCCTGAACTCATTTCTCCCGCCGCCTAAAAACATAGCCATATCAAGCCAACACGATATGTTGAGTATGCCAATGCTGTTAGATATGCCAAAGGCGAGAGAGTGAGTCGCACCGAGATGAAGTGGAGGCTCGTTAATGGAGAAATCGTATGATCTGTACTGGTCGTCGTTGAAACTTATAATCGAATTCCAACCAGAATAGCTGATCTCATATGGACTATAAAAGCCGACTATGCCAAACTTCATCTGTGCAATGGTTATAATCGAGAAAAGGAGAAAAACAAAGATAAGGACTTTTTTCATATAACCGCCTCCTCTTTAAGATTATACTATCTGAAACACAAATCCCGACAAGTGATGATACGATGTAACAGAAACGAGAAAAATTTCTCTATTATTAAAACGAAAGTTTGACCATAAATATGAAGTGGAGTGAGAGAATGAAAATCGGTGTTGCGATGAGTGGAGGCGTTGATAGTGCTGTGGCTGCTGCGCTGTTGACGGAAATGGGTCACGATGTAGTGGGATATCATATGAAAAATTTACCCGATAGGCTCTTTGAAATAGTGCCAGAGACTAAAAAAGTTTGTTGCAGCCCTTCGGATACAACTGACGCTTTCAAAATTGCTAAAACCCTTGGAATAAAGCTAAAAATAATCAGGCTAGATGAACTATTTAGGAAGCATATAATAAATTATTTTATAGAAGAGTACAAACACGGAAAAACGCCAAATCCCTGTGTACTATGCAATGATTATATAAAATTTGGTGCACTGATGGATAAAGCCTTAGAAGATGGTATGGAGATGTTTGCCAGTGGTCACTACGCTCGAATAATTAAACATCCTACCTATGGTATTTCTCTGGCAAAGGGAAAGGCAGATCATAAAGACCAGGCGTATTTTCTTTCAAGAATAAAAAAAGAAAGATTGGGCAAAATACTCTTTCCAGTGGGCGAACTCACAAAAGAGGAAATCAGGCAAAAAGCAAAAGATCTTGGTTTACCGGTGCATAAAAAGAGGGAAAGTCAGGAACTTTGCTTTATACCGGACAATGATTACCGCCG
>QNAR01000252.1 GCA_003643975.1 Thermotogae bacterium
AATGCTCTCCAGAGGAACTTCCTTACACTGAGTATGGGGTCATGATAAACAGCGGGCCTCATACTGGATGGAAAAGTGAAGAGTTTATAGAAAGAGTAGGAGAAATTCACGAAAGCATGAAGCCAACAGTCAACTATCATCTTCATGATTGGTGCGTCTCCAGGCAAAGATACTGGGGCCCTCCTATTCCTGTTATCTACTGTGATAAATGTGGAATTGTTCCTGTCCCTGAGGAAGATCTTCCTGTTTTATTACCAGAAACTGATGATTACATTCCTGATGGGAGTGGCCTATCTCCTCTTGCGAGGAATGCAGAATTTGTCAATACAACATGCCCTAAGTGTGGAGGCCCTGCCAAAAGGGAAACAGACGTGAGCGATAATTTCCTTGACTCTGCATGGTATTTCCTGAGATATGTTTCACCGCATGATGATAAGAACCCATATGATCCCGAATTGGCAAAGAAATGGCTTCCCGTTGACATGTATATCGGTGGAAATGAACATGCCAATCTTCATCTCATGTATTCCAGATTCATCACCATGGCACTCCATGACATGGGATTGCTTCATTTTGAAGAGCCCTTTATTTCTTTTAGAGGCCATGGCTTGATAATCAAAGATGGCCAAAAAATGAGCAAGTCCAAAGGTAATATTGTCAACCCCAACGAGTACTTTGAAACACATGGCGTTGATGCTTTACGGACCTATTTGATGTTCATGGGGAGCTTTTTAGAAGGTGGCGATTTTAGAGACAGCGGGATGGATGCCATAAAGAGATTTCTAAACAGAGTTTGGGAAATTGCCAATCTTCCCGAAGCCAAAAGTCCCCTTGAACTGAAAATAAAGATGGCTGAAACTATTGAAAAGGTCCAATATTCAATTGAAAACATTAAGTATAACACAGCCATAGCTGCAATAATGGAATTTGTGAACGAAGCCTTAAAACATAACAGCATTGAAAGACAGCTGGTTATCGACCTTGCGAAGCTTCTTGCGCCTTTTGCCCCTTTCATATCTGAGGAAATATTTGAGTTGAAAGGTGGAAAAGGTGGTGTGTTGAACGCCGGGTTCCCTGCGGATTATGAAAAATACTTGAAACTCGCTGATGTAGAAATCCCTGTACAGATCAACGGTAAAATTAGGGGAAAAGTCGAAGTGTCCCAAGGTGCTACGAGAGATACAGTATTGGAAGCTTTGAAAAAAGATCCGAAAATCTCCAAGCATCTTGAGGGTAAAGAGATAAGAAAAGTCATCTATGTTCCGGACAAAATAATGAATCTTATCGTTAAGTAATATATCAAAAAAGCCCGCGAAAGCGGGCTTTTTTGGAGGTGCCTTATGAATAGCCTGACTATTACCATAATCGTTATATTCGTGACTGCCATCATAGTTGCTTATCTCAAAGCCACATGGAGAGACCGATGTCTAAAAGATATGGAAAAATTCCCCGTGATACTCATATTGAAAGACGGAAAAGCGGTATGGGGAACCTTGGAGCTGGAAAGCAGCGGTTTACTTTTGAGATATTCAAAGCCTCACAAGAGCGGCTCACACTTCGAAACGGGTTTTATTCTTTATAGAACTGAATACGCAAGTATAAAGACCATTTATAGAATACCGGCTGATCTGGATGAAGCCCAAAGAAGAAGGCGAGAGCTTAGGACCTTTTCTTCCAAATCAGGGTTGCTTGTCACAGTGAGGAAGACTGTTCGCAACTTCTTTGCAGCGGTTAGGGATGCCATTGTTGAGTCGATGAAATTACTAATAGGACAGGTTACACCCAAAAGTTCCGTTCTCTCTGGAAAAGAAAAGTATGTGAACAAAATGGGCGAAAGTTTTGTCGATTACATTGGCAACTCGTATGACCCCCTTCTGGAAAAACTCATAGGGAAACGTGTTGTATATGAGCGCTTTGAAAATGATGCTTGGCAAGAGTACACCGGTATATTGAAAAACTACACCAAGGATTTCATAGAGATAATAAACGCAATTACGCCAATAATGTTGAATTTTCCTGTAAAGCCAGGAAAAAGCACCGCTATGGGAATAGCTATTGAAACAAAGGACAATCATGTAATTATAACCAACAACAGACAAACGCCAGTGAAATTGTTAACTTCTGAAAAGCCTTTGATACTACAACCAGGAGAAAATACTGAAATAACCCATGTTGAAAATGTTAGTGTCGAATTGTCTGAAGAAGTAGATGTGATCTTTCCGAGATCAGAGGCCATAGTACGTCATACAGTGGATTGAAGAATAGAAATAGTAACAGCGAGCAAATTAGAAAACATTTTCATAGAGAAACAAAACCACTTGTACATTAAAAAGGTAAAAAAGTGTACCGGTTTATACCACCACCTTTAGAGAAAGGAGGAAGCAGCACATCCCCTTTCATCACGCAGTAGAAGGGCTTTCTTGTGCTTGTCAACAATGAGCAAAATAAGAGCGGCCATCATAGCTGTAATGAGTGCAAATGGTGTTTTATCCAGAGGAAGCAGTTTTGCAGTAGATTGGTCCTCAAGGGAAGACAAGG
>QNAR01000253.1 GCA_003643975.1 Thermotogae bacterium
ATATGCTTTTGATTGTAATTTAGTTCGTTGATAAGTGTTCCAGAATTATAGCTATTTTCTTCCATTAATTTGGTACGTAGCATCTCTGAGCCTGCATGTAAAAATGGAATACCCTGAGAAGTAAAAATGATGGAAATAGCCAAAGCCGCCATTCTAACCCTGCTTTCAAATTTTTCTTCAGGGCAGCATTTGTGAATTTTGTCTATCAAAGTAAGGTTATCATGAGCTGAAACATAATTGACTATTTCAAAAGGTTCTGATGTAAAACCTGAAAGCGATTTTGAATATGCTATCTCTGCAACAATGCCTTTCATTACTTCTTGCGTTTTACTGAACTCCCCGGATACAAATCCTTTGCTTTCATCATCTGTAAAACCTTTCAAAGCATCTCTCAGGTTGTCATTGAAAACTGCTATGTTGGTACCTTTTTGCTCACCTTTAGAAAAGGGTATGTCTTTCATAGTTGATTGTGATGCAGCCCAGGGTTCACCATAGAGTAAAATGTCTTTTTTGAGTTTTTTCAATTCACGTTCGATGAATGACATGGTTTCTTTTCCCAATAATGCCATCAGATCAAATCTGAATCCGTCTATATGGTAGTTTTGAATCCAATGTTTTAGGGCACTGATAACGTATTGTCTAACCATCGGTCTTTCTGTGGCCAGTTCGTTGCCACATCCGGAACCATTTGAGAAATCCCCGCTGGGCGTTAGACGATAGTAATAATAAGGAACGAGTTTCTGAAAAGGGGTATCGCTGTTGTATGTGTGATTGAAAACAACATCAAGAACCACTCCTAACTTCTTTTGATGCAATCTTTGTACAAGCTTCCTGAACTCAAGCACCCTGGTTTTGGGATCGCGTGGATTAGTGGCGTAAGAACCCTCAGGAACAAAGAATAAAGAGGGATCATATCCCCAGTTATACTGGGTTGGATCTTCTTCGTCAATACTATCAAAGTCGTGGACTGGCAGTAAATGTACATGTGTAACTCCGAGTTCTGTGAGATGGTTAAGGCAAGTCTCGATTTTTAAAGGCGGGTTATAACGTTGCTCGTAGAAAGCACCATATTTCCCGTAAAATCGCGATCCGGCTGTCCAGGAGCTTGAGAAATCCTTTACATGGACTTCATATAAAATGGCATCAACCGGGTTACGAAGGGCTGGGCCTTTATCCTTGTCCCAGCCTTGAGGTTTAACATTTTCAAGATCGTATATGTATGAATATTTACCGTTTACCGTTGTGAAAGGTGCATAAGGATCCGCAGAATAAAGTGTTTCGCCATATCTTTCTATTCTAAATCTATAAGCGTATCCTGCTAGATTTTCTTTCACGCTGGCCACTCTAAGTCCACTAGGCTGTGGAAATGTGGTAAGACTATAAAGAGGGTGTTCCAAATCGTCCAGAGAAAATACTTCAACGAAAATTTCACCGGGACCAGGCGCCCATACTCTAAATCTTGTTTCGGATTCGTTCACCTTATAACCAAGGTCTTTATGATAAACAAAGTCTTTTTCTTCAAGTATCCCCACAGGATAAGCAAAGACTCTTTTGGAATTTTCCAATATGATCTCTATACTGTTAAAAGGATCGAGTCTGGGTCTGCTTAATTGAAGTTTTATATTACCCTCCTGCCGCATGATTCTAAAAGGAACATCAGCACCATTGACCAAAAGTTTCCGAGGTGTTGCTTTTGAATATAGCAATAACGTGTCAGAGCTTTCTATGGTCGCGAACTCTTTCATAATTCACCTCATTACAAAAATGACTGACCCTGTGGGTCAGTCAAATAATTTTCTTAGTGTCATATTATAAGGTGGTCTGACAACACCTTTTTCTGTTATAATGCCTGTAATCAAATTCCATGGAGTAACATCAAAAGCGGGATTATAGCATTTCACATTATTCGGAGCCACCTGGACTTCCTGAACATGAGTTATTTCCTTATGATCTCTCTCTTCGATGGGAATTTCTTTTCCCGTCGGAGTAAATAGGTCAATTGTGGACAATGGGGCCGCCACATAAAATGGTATACCATGTCGTTGGGCCAAAACCGCCACGGAGTATGTACCTATCTTGTTTGCAACGTCTCCATTAGCGGCTATTCTATCTGCTCCAACCACAACGGCATCTATCTTCCCTTGACTCATCACCCAACCTGCCATGTTGTCCGAAATTAGTGTTACATCAACTCCATCTTTCATGAGCTCCCAGGCAGTTAGCCTGGCACCCTGCAAGTATGGTCTGGTTTCATCGGCGTATACCGAAATTTTCTTTCCCATCTCAATAGCGGCCCTTATTACTCCAAGTGCCGTTCCATAGTCAACAGTGGCAAGTGCTCCGGCGTTGCAATGGGTCAAAACAGTATCGCCATCTCTGAGAAGCTCAGCCCCGTATTTGCCAATGGCTTTGTTTACTTCAATGTCCTCGTAAGCGATAGCCAGAGCTTCCCTTTCAAGAATATCAAGAATCTTTCCGGATGATATATATCCCAGGAAAGTTTTATG
>QNAR01000254.1 GCA_003643975.1 Thermotogae bacterium
AATAGCAAGCTTCACCATTGACCATGGCATTCCATCAGTCAAAATATTCACAGCTTATGGAGATAGCAAAAGACGAACAGACAGAGGCTTTGTGTATGAATTATTCAGACTGTCTTCAAAAAAGGGATTTGTGGTGTTAGTGCATTCTGAAGATGACGAACTGATAAGAAACAATATGCGACATATTCCAGCAATTATTGATAACCTTTCCCGGATCAGATCAACTGAAAGCGAATTGGTTGCCGTACTTGATGTGGTTCTGCTCGCGCGGTTGGGCAAAGGTCAAGTTTATATTGTTCACCTCTCAAGTGGAAAAACGCTTGAAGAGCTGCACAAATTAAAAAATAGCTGGAGCGATAATGTTGTCATCGAAACCTGCCCGCAGTATCTGTTGTTGGACAACTCCAGGTTAAAAGGAGAAGAAAATTATCTCTTCAGCTTCTGTCCACCATTGAGAAGTGAAGGGGAAAGGGATAAGCTCCTCGAATTCCTCAAAAAAGGGAGAGTTCAAACGATAGGAACAGATCACTGCCCTTTCAGCATTAGTGAAAAAATTGAAAACGCGCCAGATTTAAATTCGATTCCCTATGGTTTACCTACTTTGGGTTTTACATTCTCCCTTATGAGAAGCCTGATTTCTGATCCACTTTTGCTTGCCAGATTACTTAGCGTAAATCCTGCGAAATATCTCGGCCTGTTTCCCGAGAAGGGGTCTTTGATACCTGGAACTGATGCTGATCTTGTTGTAATAGACATGGATAAAGAATGGACAATAGGTACTCCTATTTTCGGAAAAGCAGAATATTCGCCATATCATGGTCTTGCAGTAAAAGGCAAAATTGCAATGACGTTTCTCAGAGGAGAGCTTGCATACAACGGAAAAGAGATAACACTTGCCTCTGGAGCAGGGCGTTTTATAAAGAGAAATCCCATTCACTGGGGTGATTGAATTGTTAGTAAAGAATGTTTCGATTTTTACAGGGAAAGATTATATTAATCATGGTTACGTGACCATTAAGGAGAATAATTTCACCTATGTTGGTGATGTGGAACCTGAAAGAGAAGACGATGAGGTTATAGATGGTGGTGGAAGGCTTCTCATGCCGGGATTTGTTAATGCCCATACTCATATCTATTCGACTTTTGCTAGGGGACTAATGCTTGATTATTTCAACCCTTCTTCTTTCACCGAGCTATTGGAACAATTATGGTGGCGGCTTGATAGAAAATTGGGTTTGCCGGAAATCGAGTTGAGTGCGTACATAGCGGCTGTTGAATCTGCCGAATCAGGGGTTACATCTATCATTGATCATCATTCTTCACCTACGGAGATTATAGGTTCTCTCAATACCTTATCAAGAGCCGTTAATGATGTTGGATTGCGGATTGACACGTGTTATGAAGTGTCAGACCGCGATGGAAAAAGAGCCGTTGCTGAGGGTATTTCTGAAAATGTTGATTTTTTCAGTAGAAGAAACGAATTCAAAGGCGCGCATTTTGGGCTCCATGCAGCATTTACCCTCAGTGAAGAAACTCTGAAAAGAATTTCAAAAGAATCTGACGGGAAAATCCCCATTCATGTACATGTGGCCGAGGGACCAGAAGACGAGGAAAGCAGTCTCTCAAGATACGGAAAACGGATAATGCAGCGTTTTTATGAACATGGTTTAATGGCTCCGGGGTCTATTTATGCTCATTGCATACATGTTGACGAAATCGAACTCGATCTCATTAAGGGTACTGATGGTTTTATCGTTGTAAATGCGCAATCAAATATGAATAATGGGGTTGGCATTTCATACTGGCCAGAATTTGTAAAACGAGGTGTAAAAGTAGGTGTGGGCAACGACGGATTCGGCTTCAATATCGCCAAAGATCTTCGTTTTTTCTTGCTTACACCTCACCACGCTAAAAGAGATCCAAAAGTGACGAGTTCACAAGACTTGCTAAAAACATTCTTCAAAACGAATGCTGAAATAGCATCACGTTCTTTTGCGAAAAAGTTGGGATTCATAGAGCCCGGGTACAGGGCCGATTTTATCATTGTGGATTATGATTCTCCTACCCCAATAACCCAGGAGAATTTTTGCAGTCATTTTTTCTACGGTATTATCGACAACCTGAAAATAGTCGATGTCTATGTTTCAGGCAAACCTGTGGTAAAACACGGGAAGAATATAACTATCGACAAAAAAGCGCTCTATAGCGAAGCAAGAAAAATAGCCAGCGCATTGTGGAAAAGGCTTTGAAAGGATGATTTGAATGGATTTAAGTGTTGAGATTGCTGGAATAAAATTAAAAAATCCCATTCTGCCAGCTTCGGGACCATTAACAGGAGATAACAGGAAAATGCTCGCGCTCGAAAGGCTTGGAGTAGGCGGTATGGTTACGAAGACCATATCTACAAAAGCCGCTGAGGTACCCAGACCGTGTATAATTGCAGGAAACAACTATGTCATGAATACTGAATTGTGGACCGAATTTCCGCCCGAAAAGTGGGAAAA